>CAURWS010000073.1:0-10553 GCA_963528485.1 uncultured Pseudomonas sp.
GGAAGCTTCCGCGTGATTCTGGATAACAGAAATGGAAAAACGCCGATCGCGTACCGCGGCAGTTTCTCGCTACCTCTCTAAGCATGTCAAAGCCGGGGCCGTCAGTGCGTTATGGCCCCGGCCTGTGCTGGTCAGGCCCGAATATTGACCAGCGACTTCTGTCGCGGAGTCTTGGCGTATTCCTCCAACGCCTGCGTGACGGAGATGACGGTCTTGAGTTTGGTCAACGTGTCTCGTGCGAAACCTTTGCCCTCGGAGATGTGTTTGTTCAGAAACTCAAGCTGCCGCTCGAAATACTCATACATGTCGACCTGCTCATCGAGTCCCACTTCATTGCCTTGATCATCGAATTCAAGGTCAATCCCCGAGAGCCAGCCCGAGGTTCCATAATCAATGATGCCTAAATCAGCAAGGACGTTGCCAATTTCACGGAGTTGCCGGTTCGTTGTATTTCTAGGATCGAATCCCGATATATCCAGCGTAAACCCCTTGAGCTTTTGCGCGTTTGAAATACTGCCGTCGGCCCAATACTGGCGAACTTTCTGCTTTATGCTTTCCTCTTGTTCAGGTGCACCTGATTGAGTTCTGAACCTCTCATCAGGAACAACAATATAAGCACTTAGCCTTTGGCGTATCTCCACAAAATTTTGAACCATGACAACCTCCTGAGTACGAGCGACTACTCTCGTCCTATCGGAAGGCGGGTGGCGGGCTTTAATCAACAACGCTCAATTCAAAACAAAGAGAACAATCCTACAAACACAAAAATACCCCTCCTACAAAAACGGCCAATCCGATCCCCGAACTGGCCGCAAAAAACATCACATCGCCTTCAACCCGCAAACTTCTGCAAGTTCACCATCATCTCCTTCAACGCCTCGACATTATCTGCAGGATGCGCAGCGTCGTTGAAGTCATTGATCACGCCCCACTGCGCGGCGACATCTTCCGGGGTGAAACCGGCACGGGGGTCGAAGCTGGCGCCCAGGCTGCGCTCCCAGCGCACTTTGCCGACCCAGCCGCCGCCGACCTCATACAGCCCGGCGCTGTCCTGGCATTGCTCGCTGCCCAGGTACACCACCAACGGGCTGACGAGTTCGGGCTTGAGCAGTTCGAAGACGCTGGCCGGGATCAGGCCTTCGGTCATGCGAGTGCCGCCCGTTGGCGCGATGGCGTTGACCAGAATGTTGTTCTTGCGCCCCTCCAGCGCCAGGGTGCGGGTCAGACCATACAGGCCGAGTTTGGCCATGCCGTAGTTGGACTGGCCAAAGTTGCCGTAGATGCCGGACGTGGATGAGGTGAAGATCACCCGCCCATAGTTCTGCTCGCGAAGGTGCGGCCAGGCGGCGCGGGTCACTTTGTAGGCGCCTTCGACGTGGACTTTGTAGACCAGATCCCAATCGACGTCTTCCATCTTGGCGAAGCTCTTGTCGCGCAGGATGCCAGCGTTGTTGACCACGACGTCGACACGGCCAAAGGCGTCCAGGGCGTTCTGGATGATCTTGTCGCCATCGGTAACAGAGTCATGGTTTGCCACAGCCTGGCCGCCAGCTTCGCGAATGTCTGCGACCACGCGATCCGCCGCCGAAGCGTTGGCGCCTTCGCCGTGGGCCGAGCCGCCGAGGTCGTTGACCACCACCCGCGCGCCATGCCGGGCGAACAACAACGCGTGCGCTCGCCCAAGGCCGCCACCGGCGCCGGTCACGACGACCACTTTGTCTTCAAAACGTACGGATTCACTCATGTCGCTCTCCCCCAATGGTGATGCGCGCTCTCAAGCACAACGCAAGGTCGAGAGCGGGCGATACAGTCATCGAGTGTCAACTAGTCATCGACGGGTCACAATCAACACGAAGCAGGCTGAATGGTGCTCGATAACACAAAGGGATGATCGACCGGTGCGCTGACCGGCAGCGCACGGGGCGTGGCCAGCACAGGCCTGAAGTGGGTCAGCGGCAAACGGAAGGCATCGTAGAGGCGCAGCACCTTGGCAGGCGCTTCGGTGTGGGGGTAATGGCCGATACCGGGGATCAGCACAGTGTCGGGGTTGGTGATCAGCTCACGATAGCGCTCGACCATGTGCACGCCGGAAATCGGGTCGGCGGCGCCGTTGATAAAGCGCATCGGCACGCGGCTCTGCTGCATCACCTTGACCCAGCGATCGCGCTGCACGCACCGCTCGGGCACGTAACTGATCAGACGATGCAGCAGGTGATGGCCGCGATTGGCAGCAATCAGGCTCCAGAAATCATCGAGTTCGCTTTCGCTGGGGCGTGTCTCGAGGCCGAAAATGCGGCTGAAATCCCGGTCCAGGGAACCGCGATCAAACAGCCGGCTCAGCAGCCAGCCTGCGCGACCGAGCAGCAGTTTCTGCGCACGCAGGGTGCGATGGGTTTCTGGAAACAGCCCGCCATTGAGAAACACGCAACTGGCCATGTCGAACAGGCCTTCTGCCTGACGCGCCAGCAACTCTTGGGCAACGCTGTCGCCGTAGTCGTGGGCCAGGACGTGAACCGGCTCGCGGATGTTCAGATGTTCGAGCAACGCCTGCTGCAAATCGGCCTGCTCGAGAAGGCTGTAATGGTGATCGCGAGGCTTGGCCGAGTCACCGAAGCCGAGCATGTCGCAAGCGATGACGCGGTATTGTCGCGAAAGCGGCTGCCACAGGTAATTCCAGTCCCAGCTGGCGGTGGGGAAACCATGAATCAACAACAGCGGCTCGCCCTGCCCGGCCGTCCAGTAACGAATGGTGTGCCCGCCAAAACTGAAATCCTGCCCGCGCATGCGCCATACGCAAAGGGGGATCTCTGCGAGCCTCATTACTGCGCGTATCCCGGCGAGAACTGGTCAAGCTTTCGCAGCAGCGCAGGCCAGGCCAGTTGGCCGCCCATCCCCTGCGCGCTGCGAGTGGCGCCGGCGATCATCGCCTTGGCGCCCGCCAGAATCTGCCCGTCGATGGGAATCAGCTCCGCCCCCGCGCCCTGAGCCAGCACCTGGATTTCGCAAGCGCGCTGGAAGGTGAACATCATCAGAAAGGTGTCGGCGATGCTGGACCCGCAGGTCAGCAGGCCGTGGTTATTGAGCATCAGAAAGTTGCTCTGACCCAGGTCAGCCTGCAGACGGGCTTTCTCTTCGTGGTTGAGCGCGACGCCTTCGTAGGCGTGATAGCCCAGACTGGACAACACGAAGATCGATTGCTGGCTGATCGGCAACACACCCTGCTTCTGCGCAGACACGGCAACGCCCGCTGCCGTGTGGGTGTGCATCACGCACATCACGTCGTGGCGCACCTCGTGCACGGCGCTGTGGATGGTGTAGCCCGCCGGGTTGATCTCGTAGGGGCTGTCCATGAGCTTGTTGCCCGCCTGATCGACCTTGACCAGGCTCGAGGCGGTCATCTCATGAAACATCATGCCGTAAGGATTGATCAGGAAGTTTTCAGTGCCCGGTACCTTGGCCGAGATGTGGGTGAAGATCAGGTCGTCCCAGCCGTGCATGGCCACCAGCCGATAGCAGGCAGCGAGATCGACCCGAGCCTGCCATTCGGCAGCGCTGACTTGATCTTTCACGGCCGGGTTGAGGGGCTTGGCGGACTCTGCTACGACTTGGGCGACTTTCACGTCTGGCTTTCCTCGGCGGTTATTCTGCTCTAATGGATCAGCAGTCTAGTCAGCCGAGAAGAAAGCGGTACTTGCCTTGGCAGCCACCTTAGTGGCCCGGCGAGTCAGGCCCTTCAAAAAGCTCTGAAACAGGTTTTCAGAGCATCCACACCAACAATGGTGCGGCGAAAAGATTGAGCAGACCGGTCAGCACCATGACCAACCCGGCCACGGAGCCTTCTTCGCCGCCCACTTCCCGGGCGCGGCTCACACCGGCGCCGTGAGCGCCCACCCCGAACAGCGCGCCGCGGGCCAGTGCCGTGCGTAACGGCAGCCATTTGAGCAACACGCCGCCCAAGGCCGCGCCAAATACGCCGGTGCACATCACGAACACGGCGGTCAGTTCGGGCACGCCGCCCAGGTCATGGGCCAGCGGCATGGCAAAAGGCGTGGTGATGGAGCGCGGCACCAACGACATCACCACCGAGGTGTCCAGCGCCAGCGCCTTGGACAGGCCAAACGAGCTGGCAATCGACGCCGCGCTGCCCGCCAGCATGCCGATCAGCAAGGCCGGCCAGTGACGCGCCAGCAACGCCCGCTGTTGCCAGATCGGAATGGCGAATGCCACCGTCACCGGGCCCAGCACCAGCATCAGCCAGTGGGTGTTGGTGGAGTATTCGGCGTAGGCCGTATGCAGGGGCGCGGCGATGGCCAGAAGCACCGTTGGTACCAGAATCAGCGGCGACAGCACATACCGGCCGGTGCGCCGATACAACCAGCGGCTGCTGACGTAGGCGCCGACCGTGATGAGCAGCCAGAATATCGGCATGGGTTCGAGTTTCATGCCTGGCCCTCCGTCGCGCGGTCTCTCAGGCGGCACACCACCTCGACCGTCACTGCCGTCACCAGCATGACCATCAAGGTGCTGCAGCCGATGACCAGCATGATCCGCCAGCCCTCATTGCGCACCAGCGCGCCGTAGTCCAGCAGGCTCATCAGGGGCGGGATGAAGAACAGCAGCATCTCGGCCAGCAGCAACCCGGCGCCGGTCTGCAGCGACGAAGGCTTCACCGCGCCACTGGCGAAAATCGCCAGCAACAGCGCAAGGCCGATTACCCCGCCCGGAATCGGCCAGTTGAGCCAGGACGCGATCTCGCAACCGACTTGATAAATCGCCATTAAAACGACGAGTTCGACCACCAGGCGCGCGAGACGGGACAAACGTTTCATGATCTTTCAATCCTCTGAGGACTGCAGTCTACCGAGAGGCAAACCATCTCAAAAACGAATTGTTAGACTGCAAACAATTCCAATCTGGAATCCAATCATTCATATTGCGGGAATTGCTGAGCTACCGACGAATCATCATGGAATTCAAACAGCTGCGCAGTTTCATCGAAGTGGTACGTGAGGGCGGTTTTACCCAAGCGGCCAAGACGCTGTACGTCAGCCAGTCGGCAGTGAGCAAGCAGGTCGCACAGCTGGAAGAAAGCCTTGGCGCGACCCTGCTTGATCGCCACGGCTCGCACGTTTCTCTCACCGCGGCCGGCCGAGTCGTGCTGCACCGCGCGGAAGAAATGCTGATGATGCGCAACAGCCTGCTCAGGGAGCTGGATGACTTGAGCAATCTGGCGCGCGGAGAATTGCGCCTGGGCTTGCCGATGCTGGGCAGTGACACGCTGTTCGCCAAGGCCTTCGCCGAATACCGCAGGCTCTACCCCAACGTCACCATCCACTTGATCGAGGGCGGCAGCCGCGCCATCGAACACGCGGTCATGACCGGCGAACTGGAACTGGGTGCCAGTCTCACGCCCAGCGATGCGGCGTTCGCCTCCCAGCCTTTTTGCGACGAGCCGCTGGACGCCCTGCTGCCGGCCGATCATCCGCTGGCGCATTTGAAGGAAGTGGAACTGAGCCAACTGGCCGACACGCCCTTCCTTTTATACCAACGCAGTTTCGTGCTGAACGATCGCCTGTTACAGGCGTGTCAGCAGGTGGGCTTTACGCCTCGTGAAGGTGGGCGCAGCGGGCAGGCGGACTTTCTGGCGGCGCTGGTGGCCGCAGGTCAAGGCGTGGTGCTGCTGCCGCAAGTGGTGGCGCGTGCGTTGGTACGGCCAGGGGTCGTGCATGTGACGCTCAAGGCGCCGGACATGCTGCGCTGGGACATCGCCTTCATCTGGCGTGAAGGCGCGTATTTGTCCAAGGCGGCGCAAGCGTGGCTGGCGCTGGTGCGTCGATAACCGGTTACGCGCCGAGCTTTTCGACGAACTCGGCCAGCCAGGGCTCGGCGTCGGATTCGGGCGTGACCGTCTCGCTGGCATCCAGCCGCAGCATTGGCTGCACCTCGCGAATGCCCAGTTCCATGAACAGCTCGCGGAACTGCTCGCCGCCACCACAGAAAGTGTCGCCGTAGCTGGCGTCGCCCAAGGCGATCACGCCGCCTGGCAGGCCGCGCCAGGCCGCCGGCAGCACGTCGCGAATCTGCGAATACAGCGGCTGGACATTGTCAGGCAGTTCACCAAGCCCGGTGGTCGAGGTCACGGCCAGAAAGGCCTCAGGGGCGAAGGCTTGCAGATCGGCCAGCGTCACGCGCGGGTTGAACAGCACCTCGTGACCGGCATCCTTGATGATCTGCTGAGCGTGTCGGGCGACTTCTTCGGCAGAGCCGTACACCGAGCCCGAAACAATGGCGACTTTCATTGAGTGATCCTGTGACTGATTGAAATCGTGCGGCATTATGCCCCAGACGGCCACAATGTCTTAGAATGAGCGCAGGTGTCGCGCCGCAGAAAGTACTCCAATTGCACGCGAAACCGGCGCAAGCTCATTTTTCAGGGCCGTGCGTCGCAGCGGCCATCCATTCAACTGACGAATGGCAGCAACCAACGACCGAATTTGCTGTCAGCTTTTTCAATAACCGGTTAACAGAGCTTGACCATGCAGCGCGACAATATCCTCACGCAGGATGAGCTGGATTTCATCCAGAACATGCAGCACAACCCCAAGCTGAACGTGCGTGACAAATCCCGCAGCCTGGTGGTTAACGGCGGTGTTCAGATTCAGGACCTCCTGACGCGTCTGGCCGCCCATGAGCAAGTGACCATTCAAGCCCAGTTCGACAATCAACAGATGACCTTCCCGCTGCATCTGGTCGAAGACGAATTCCACGCCCTGCACTTGGAACTGGGCGCTCCCAGCATCTTTGAAGAAGGCCCGCGCATTCGCCCGTGGCGTCTGATACTGCCTGAACCCATTGCGCTGGAGACCGAAAAAGGCTCGCTTACCGCGTTGTGGGTCCACGAGATTTCCTTCAAGGGCATCCTGCTGGAAATCCGCAAGCAGACCAAACCGCCGAAATACTTCTCGGCCTGGTTCACGCCCTCAGGCCTTGCGCCCATCGCCCTGCGCGGCACCTTCGAGCGCCTGACGGAGCAGGGTCTGGCCGCGTATCGCCTGAGCCAGAACAGCAAGGAAGACACTGAGCGCCTGCGTCAGTACATCCTTCAGGAACACCGCAAGATTCACCCTTCGATGCATCTTTAAGCTTTGAGCAGCGGCAAGCTACACGCTACAAGCTGAGGCGCGGTGCGGTGGCTAACGACTCAAGGTTCGAGAGTGGTGTTACTCGCCCCACTCACCCAACTCGCTGCGCAAAGTCAGCGGGCAAGCGTCACGTCACGCCGCGCCGCCATCCCCTCTTGAAGCTTGTAGCTTGCCGCTGCCGAAAGGCCTAATATTTGCAACGCCTTGCTACGAAGCTGACGCAACGCCACCACCCCGGCGTCGCGCCCTGTGATTTCCCTACCCGGGAAGCTCACTCGTCTATCGGAGATACACAATGTCTACCTCACCCGTCACGCTAATGGTCGCCCGTCGCGTCGCCCATGGCCGCTATCAGGAACTGATCGCCTGGCTGCATGAAGGCGAACAACTGGCCACCGATTTCCCCGGCTACTTGGGTTCAGGCGTGCTCGCACCGCCTCCGGGAGACGACGAATTCCAGATTATTTTCCGCTTTGCCGATGAAGCCACCATGCACGCCTGGGAGCATTCTGCGTCCCGACGCTCCTGGTTGGTGCGCGGCAGTGGCCTGTTCGCCAAGAATTCCGTGCACCGCGTACGTGGAATGGACGGCTGGTTCGGCAATGTGGGTCAGCGCCCGCCGCGCTGGAAACAGGCCGTGGCTATCTGGCTGGCGTTCTTTCCGGTGTCGCTGATCTTCAACTACATCCTCGGCCCGCTGCTCGGTCAGCTGGAATTGCTGCCGCGGATCATGCTCAGCACGCTGATGCTCACGCCGTTGATGGTGTTCTGGTTCATCCCGCTGTCGACGCATTTGTTGTCCGGGTGGTTGCACAGCAATACCCAGGTGCCCGCCGTACAGGCCGAGTCGGCGTCTACGCACTGACGCCAACTCGTCCCGGCCCTCAACGCCAAACCGGTGGGAGCCGGCTTGCTGCGGGCGGCGATCCGACGAAAGCGCAGTGTCCGTCAAATCATCTGCCATTGACCCTGCCCCATTCGCCAGCAAGCCCGCTGCCACAAGGATCGTGCCTGCATCCAAACCGCAGTTGTATACCACTGGACCATTGGGTTAACTTTGCCCCAGACGTTCGTGCTCTGATGGCCCATTGAAAGTAACTGGCGCCTGCAATCCAGAGCCGACACGCCCGCGACCTCCCGGTTTTCTTCTCCCTGATAAACGCGTGAGCTGCCATGGCCTCCTCCCCTGCCCCTGTCCTGATCACTGGCGCCAGTCAGCGTATCGGCCTGCATTGCGCAGAACGGCTGCTGGACGAAGGTCAGCCGGTGATCATCACCTACCGCAGCGAACGCCCCGGCGTCGAGCGTCTCAAGGCATTGGGCGCCGTTGCAATTCATGCAGACTTTTCTTCCCAGGACGGCGTGATGACCTTCATCGCGCAGCTCAAGGATCAAACCCCGAGCCTGCGCGCCATCGTCCACAACGCCTCCGAGTGGCTGGCCGAGACCGAGGGCGATGAAGCCGAGGTGTTTCAGCGCATGTTCAATGCGCACATGCTTGCGCCGTACCTGATCAACCTGCATTGCGCCGACCTGTTGCAGCGCTCGGAGCAGGCCGACATTATTCATATCGGTGACGACGTCACCCGCAAGGGCAGCAGCAAGCACATCGCCTACAGTGCGAGCAAAGCGGGGCTGGACAACCTGACCCTGTCGTTCGCGGCGCGCTATGCCCCCAGAATCAAGGTCAACGGCATCGCCCCGGCCATGCTGATGTTTCAACCCGACGACGACGCGGCGTACCGCGCCCGCACGCTGGCCAAATCCGCGCTGGGCATCGAGCCCGGTGCCGAGGTGATCTACCAGAGCCTGCGCTATTTGCTGGATAACCCTTACGTCACCGGCACCACACTGACCGTAAACGGCGGACGGCACGTCAAGTAAGCCGCCCCGAGGACCTTCTGATGACCTTGTCACTGCCACAGCACTACCGTGAAATCCTCGTGGGCCTGGGTGAAGACCCTGAGCGCGAAGGCTTGCTGGACACCCCCAATCGCGCGGCCAAGGCCATGCAGTACCTGTGTCACGGCTACGACCAGACGCTGGACGAGATCGTCAACGGCGCGCTGTTCGCCTCGGACAACGACGAGATGGTCATCGTCAAGGACATCGAGCTGTACTCGCTGTGCGAGCATCACCTGTTGCCGTTCATTGGCAAGGCGCATGTGGCCTACATCCCGACCGGAAAAGTCCTCGGCCTTTCGAAGATCGCTCGCATCGTCGACATGTTCGCGCGCCGACTGCAGATTCAGGAAAACCTCACACGTCAGATCGCCGATGCCATTCAGGGCGTGACCCATGCCGCGGGGGTGGCGGTGGTCATCGAGGCCCAGCACATGTGCATGATGATGCGCGGCGTCGAGAAGCAGAACTCGACCATGAACACCTCGGTCATGCTTGGCGCGTTTCGCGAATCGAACACGACACGGATGGAATTTTTGCAACTGATCGGACGGAGCAAGTAGTCCATGGCAAGACTCGAACCAGGCACCGCACGCATCCGGGTCAAGGACCTGTGCCTGCGCACCTACATCGGCATCAATGAGGACGAGATCCTCAACAAGCAGGACGTGCTGATCAACCTGACGATCCTGTACCCGGCCCAGGAAGCAGTGCGCGACAACGACATCGATCACGCGCTGAACTACCGGACCATTACCAAGGCGATCATTCATCACGTCGAAAGCAACCGCTTCGCCCTGCTGGAGCGCCTGACCCAGGAAGTGCTCGATCTGGTCATGGCCCACGACGCGGTGCAATACGCCGAGGTCGAAGTCGACAAGCCCCACGCGCTGCGCTTCGCCGAATCGGTGTCGATTACGCTGGCCGCCGAGCGCTGAGCGCCTTTAAAATCCGCGTCTGTTTTTCTTAACGAGAGTCCACCATGACCGAGCAACAACGCCTGGAACTCGAAGCCGCCGCCTTTCGTCGTCTGGTCGCGCACCTGGACAGCCGCAAGGACGTGCAGAACATCGACCTGATGAACCTCTCCGGTTTCTGCCGCAACTGCCTGTCCAAATGGTACAAGGCTGCCGCCGACGAGAAGCAGATCGACATCACCCTCGATGACGCCCGCGAAGTGGTTTACGGCATGCCGTACAGCGAGTGGAAATCCCTCTACCAGAAAGAAGCCAGCGCCGATCAGCAAGCGGCGTTCGCCAAGGAAAAGAAGCATGACTGACCTGAGCACCCTGCGCGCCAGCCTCGCCTCCGGCGAGCACGTTTTCGCCGACACCCTGGCGTTCGTGGCGGCGAACTACGACTACCAGCCGCAAGCCTTCAGCAACGGCCCGGTGGAAAACGCCGCAGGTCAGAACGAAGGCTCGTGCAAGACCCTGGGTTTGGCGCTGCTGGAAGGCCTGAGCGACGAAGAAGCCTTGCTGGCATTCGGCGAGCACTACCGCTCGGTGG
>CAURWS010000074.1:0-10543 GCA_963528485.1 uncultured Pseudomonas sp.
AACCGGCAACACCACGCTGGTTGAGCCTGACGAGACGGGTGCAAGCTATCTCTACACACCTACCGATGCCGTGCCTGCAAGCATCAAGCGCAATTTGCGGGCGCAACAGCAAATCGCGTTGTCGTCATCGGTCTCGGAGGATGGCTTGGGCTACGGACCCGGCGAATGGGTACAGGAGCTGATGTTCCACGATGGGCGCTATCTGCCGTTTGAAGGCACGGGCGCCATTTCGCAATGGCAGTTGCAGATGCCTGGCACATCCGCAACGTCAGTGCTCAGCGATAAGGTGACCGTGAGTGATATACGGATCAACCTGGTCTACACGGCAGTACCGGGTGACAGTGCGCTGGTGACCAAAACCACCGAGTTGCTGGGTCAATCGAACTGACTCGTCTATTGGCGCCGTAAGCGGGCGCAGCCCCTGATGATGAAGATCGTCAGGGGCTTTTTTGTGTGTACTCACCCCCGCCGCGCCACCAGCAGGAACGACGCCGCGCCTGCCAACAATCCCGCACACGTCCGGTTGAACAACCGCTTGCCGCTCGGTTTGGCGAACAGTCGGCGCGCATGAATGCCCATGCAGCAGTACAGGCCGATGGCGATGCACTCCAGTGCCAGAAACATCGCACCAAGCTGTGCGAATTGCCCGCCGATGGCCAGGGAATGATCGACAAACTGCGGCAGAAAGGCCGTGAACAGCAGGATGGCTTTCGGGTTGCCGATCGCTACGAGAAATTCCTGACGCGCAAGGCGCACCGATCCCACTTCGCTCACGCCTTGCTCGACATGGGAATCGGCAGGTGCGCGCCACAGCTGAATGGCCAGGTAGAGCAGGTACGCCGCGCCGACGATTTTGATCACGTGGAACAGCCACTCGGAGGTGTGCAGCACGGCGGTCAGGCCGACGGCGGCGAGGGCGATCATGATTGCGAAGGCCAGCAGCCGCCCCACGCCGCCGCTGCAGGCTCGGACAAAACCGTAACGTGAGGCGTTGCTGATCGACAGTAGATTGTTGGGGCCGGGGGCCATGTTCAGGGCGAAACAGGCGGGGATGAAAACGGCGAGGGTCGACAGCTCCATGGTAGTTGTCCTTGTGGGGGCTGGTTGAAACATCATTTTGCACTTGTGCCGGATCAGCTCAAGGGACAGCTATGACGCGAAACAGGCCCCGACTGTACCGCCTGCGGAAAAACCCGGTAACGCCAAGCCAAAGGAAGATCAGCGCCTGTCGCTCTAGCCTTGCTGGCCTCACTTCCCGGCAAGGATGCTTCGATGCTGCCCTCTTCTCGCGCTGTCGCTGGTGGACTGGCTGTTCTGTTTTTCACCTTCGGTTTCAACTTCGCTCACGCCGAAAGCTGCCCGGACTGGTCGCCCGTCAAGGCCAGGAGCGAGATTCTGGCGTTACAGGACCAGATCGCGATCTGGGACGACAGCTATCACCGCCAGGGAATTTCACTGGTCGTCGATGAGCTGTATGACCAGTCCGTGCAGCGTCTGGCCCAGCTTCGATCGTGCTTTGCCGCAGCGCCCTCTGCACAACCCAGCCCCCTCAGAACAGCCGCCGGCAGCCATGCCCACCCGGTGCCGCACACTGGTTTGATCAAGCTGCGCGATGAACTGGCGGTGAGCGCCTGGTTGCGGGGCAAGGAGGATGTGTGGATTCAACCGAAAGTCGATGGCGTCGCGGTGACCCTCGTCTACGAGAGCGGCTCGCTGGTGAAAGCGATCAGCCGGGGCGACGGACTCAAGGGCCAGGACTGGACCGCTCATGCGCGGCTGATCGAAGCGATCCCGGCGCAAGTGGCGTCGCAGGAGCCGCTGGTGCTGCAAGGTGAGCTGTACTGGCGGCTGACGGACCATGTGCAATCCAGGGCCGGGAGCCTGAATGCCCGCAGCAAGGTCGCGGGGCTTCTGGCGCGCAACCGCATCAGCCCGGCGGAAGCGGCGCAGGTGGGGCTGTTCGTCTGGGACTGGCCGGACGGCCCTCAAGGCATGCGTGAACGGCTGGCGGGGCTACGGGCGCTGGGCTTCGAGGACAGCCTGCGCTTCAGCGAGCCGTTCGAGAGCGTCGTGCAGGCGAAGCAATGGCGCGAATACTGGTACAACCAGCCGCTGCCCTTCGCCACCGATGGCGTGGTAATGCGTCAGGGTGAGCGGCCGTCAGCCGATCGTTGGCAAGCGAAGGCGCCTTACTGGCTGGCAGCGTGGAAGTACCCGTTTGCTCAGGTGCTGGGCGAGGTGCGCAAGGTGCAGTTCAATGTCGGGCGCAGCGGCAAGATCACGCCGGTACTGGACCTTGAACCGGTGCAACTGGATGACCGAAAGGTGACACGGGTCAGCGTGGGCTCGCTCAAACGCTGGCAAGCTATGGATATCCGCCCTGGCGACCAGGTCGCGATCAGCCTGGCTGGCTTGACCATTCCACGGCTGGAAGGCGTAGTGAGTCGCAGCGTCGAACGGGCGGACTTGAACGTCCCAAATGCGGCGGACTATCACCCGCTGAGTTGCTGGCAACCGGTTCAGGGCTGCGAAGGTCAGTTCCGCGAGCGCCTGAAATGGCTGAGCGGCAAGAAGGGCCTGGCCATGAGCGGCGTAGGACCTGGCACTTGGGACAAGCTGATCAGAGCGGGCGCGGTCAACGGACTGCTCGACTGGATGCTGCTCGATGGTGCACAACTTGCGAACATTCCCGGCCTGGGCGAGCGAAGCAGCGCTAAACTGTTGAAGAGTTTTCACGACGCGCGCGAACAAAGCTTCGAAACCTGGCTCAAAGCCCTCGGTTTGCCGCCCGTAGCGGGCGCGAATCTGGGTGACTCCTGGGTTGTTTTATCGGCACGCAGCCTTGATCAATGGCGCGCCGAGCCCGGAATTGGCCCGGGTCGTGCGAAGCAGTTGCAGGCTTTTTTTCAGAACCCCCATGTGCAAGCGCTGAGCACGCAGTTGCGCGAGCAGGGTATTCAGGGTTTTTAGTCATTTTTTTGCCCGGACGATGGATCGGCAAACGTTCGGGTGTATTTATTCAAGGAGTATTCATGAAACGCATTTCATCACTGGCGATGGTTGTCGCCTGCGGGATCCTGGCGACGCCTGTCTTCGCCGCAGAACCCTTGTGCGAGGCCAAGCAGGCCGATATCCGCACGCAAATCGAACAAGCCAAGGCTGCCGGCAACAGCGAGCAACAGGCGGGGCTGGAAAAAGCCCTGAGCGAAAACACCGAACATTGCACCGACAAGGGCCTTATCAAACAGCAGGAAGGCAAGGTCCTGGACGCCAAGCAGGAAGTCAGCAAGCGCCAGGCAGACCTGGACAAGGCCATGAAGAAGGGCGACGCCGACAAGATCAACAAACGCAAGGACAAGCTGGCCGAATCGCGCAAGGAGTTGCAGGACGAGCAGCAGAAGCTGGAGAAACTGCAGCCTGATCAAGACGACGAGTAAAGCCTTTGATTCTGCCCGCAGGGCGGAGGAGCCAGATCGTCGGCAAGCCGGCCTCCTACGCCCTGCGGGCAGAAGCGCACCCCGGATCAATGATCCCGAAACTCCTTGTGACACGCATCACAGGCGTCTTCGACGTTGTTCATCGGCGGGATCATGTTCGCAGGGGTCAGTGGCAGCTCCTTGGTGGCCACCACCAGCTCACCGGTCCGGGCCTCCAACGCCTGGGCCAGTTCCTGAAAACGCGTCTGACGCTGCCAGACCGCGTCCTTGGCGCTGGTGTGTTCTGACTCTTTTACCGGTGGGAAATGTTTCCAGGGCTCGTGGGAAAGCGCATCGAGCTTCACCGCGCCTTCAGCGAATTTCGCCCCGTCGAACGGTAGACGCCCGCGCAACATGCCGCCGGTGTCTTCGCTGGTCTTGAGCATCTGCTTGAAAATCGCCTTGCGCTGCCCCAGTGGCGAGTCCGGGTCGACACCTCCGCAGCCGCTCAAACCCAGCGCTGCGATCAACAACAGGCCGGTCAACGGCCACTTCCTCAACGCTACGCTCTTCAACTTCATGGCGGCTCGGCACTGAAAAAACGGCGGCCAGTATCTGCGCACGCCGGGAAAAATCCAAGCCGGCTGGCGATCAGACAGACACGCCAAACAGCGCTACCACCAGCGCCAGGCCAATGAACCATACCAGCGAGCGCAAGGCAGCGAGATCGGCCAGATAAAAGATGATGTACAGCAGGCGACTGGTCACGAACAACACGGCCAGCACATCGATGGTCACCAGCTGAGCGACACCTGCGACGTGGGCGATGATCACGGCAGCGGCAAAGCCGGGGATCGCCTCGAAGCTGTTCTGCTGCGCGGCATGGGCGCGACGCGGCAGGCCTTCGAGGTTATCGAGGAAGTCCCGCGGGTTGTGGTTTTGCCGGGCACCGAATTTGCCGCTGCTGAACTTGGCAATCGAGGTACACACCAGCGGCAGCAGAATCACGATCAGCACGCACCAGAAGGCAACGGTCATTTACATCATCCTTTTCAAAAAGTGAGCTTCATCAGAAGCATTCCCAGCAGAACCAACCCACAGGCTAAGAGCCGCGGTCGGCCAAAAGGTTCTTTCAAGTAGCGCATGCCGAACAGCACCACCAGCACCACGCTGACTTCCCGCAGCGCCGCCGCCTCTGCCACCGAGCCCAGTTGCATCGCCCACAGCACCAGCGCGTAGCTGGCCAGCACGCAAAAGCCGACGCTCAGCCCCAACTTCCATTGCTCGCGCCAGAACAGCGTGAACGCAGGGCGTTTGCTGATCATCGCCAGCAGCGGGAACGGCCAGGCGCTGATAAATGTCAGCCACACCAGGTAGTCCAGCGGCGCGATGCCGAGCTTGAGCGCCTGGCCGTCGATAAAGGTGTAACAGCCGATGCACACGCCGATCATCCCGACCACCGGCAGCATCGACCAGGGCAAACGATCGCCGCCCCCGCCTTGCCAGAGCAGACAGACCATCGCGCAGGGAATCAGCAAAATGCCGAGGATCTGCTGGGTCGTCAGGTGCTCCCCTGCAAAGATCAGGGTCAGCGCCAGCACCACCAGCGGCGAGAGCCCTCGCATTAACGGATAGACGAGCCCAAGGTCGCCCACCCGATAGGCCTTGATCAGCCGCATGCGATAGAGCAGTTCGAACAGCGACGAGGCCACCAGCCAGGGCCAGATGGACAGCGGGGGTGGCGAAACGAAACACAACGCCAGGACGGCGAGAAGGAAGGCCACGACGTCCATGCTGGCGATGACCATCAAACGCTCGCCGCTGAATTTGATGAGGGTGTTCCAGGTGGCATGCAGCACCGCCGCAAGCAGGACCAACGTTGTCGCCAGCACGCGTACTCCTTGGTCGTCCGGGTTGGTGCAGCGGACGATTTTTCTTCTTGTCGGCCAGGGCGCAGGTAGCTGCCAAAGCCCCGTGGACGCAGAGGATAAAGGATTCGCGACAGCGAAAGACACTGTGATGGCCGCTTGATTTCGATGTTTTTCGCTGCTGCCAGCGGCCGAACGATTGGCTAAGATGCCAGCCATCACAGCCAAGACTGGCTGTACCGCTATGCCCCAGGAGCCTGAATGTCCAGCGAAGAAGACACCACCGTCAGTGGTGCAGCGCCCATGATTCCCGATCAGCGCCGTGAGCTGATGCTGCGTCAGTTACGCAAACACCAGGTGCTCAGCGTGCATCAGTTGATGGAGATGTTCGACTGCTCGCACATGACCATCCGCCGCGACATCGCCCTGCTCGAACAGAGCGGCCGTGCTTATTCGGTGACCGGCGGCGTACGTATCGCAAGCCAGGTACACAGCGAGCCCAGCCATCAATCCAAGGCCGTAGTCGAGCTGCCGCACAAGCAGGCCATGGCGAAATTGGCAGCGGGCCTGCTGCACCCGGAAATGACGGTTTACCTGGACGCCGGCACCAGCACCCTGGAAATCGTGCCGCACATCGTCGCGCTGGCGGGCATGACCGTGGTGACCAACGATTTTGGCGTGGTCAATGCGCTGGCGGACGCCACCCACGTCGATGTGATTCACACCGGCGGCCTGCTCGATCACCCGAACCGCTCTTGCGTGGGAGGCCTTGCCGCCGCGACCTTGCGGCATCTGGCGACCGACGTTGCGTTCATGTCCACCAGTTCATGGGACTTGCAGCGCGGCACCACCACGCCCTCGGCCCTCAAGGTCGAGGTCAAACAGGCGGCGATGCAGGCGGCCTCGCGCAGTGTGCTGCTGACCACCAGCTCCAAGTACGGCACGTTCGGCATGTACAAGGTGGCCGGGCTTGAGCAGTTCGACGCGATCATCAGCGATGACGGCTTGGCGCAGGCAGCGGCTGACAGCATTCGGGCGCAGGGGGTGGAGTTGATGTTGGCGTCGGTGGAGAAGCGCTGAACGACGACAGCCCCGCAGTAGCGAGCTTGCACGCGATTGCGCGGCAGCAGCCCCAGCAGGAATCGCAGACCTGGCGCAATCGCGAGCAAGCTCACTCCTGTACTTGATAGAGCAAGGCCTCGGCTAAACCCCGGGGCTTTTTTGTGCCTGATCAACGGCCAGCAATGTTAACTTTTGTTAAATCGAAAAAAAGCTTCACAATATTAGCTCATAGGTTCACTATCTTTAACAGATCAGAACAAACACCGTTCGAGTGCCTGATGCAACGATGGCGCTCAACCTGAGGAGAGCTTCATGAATAACAAGAACGTCGGCGTCATTGGACTGGGTGCCATGGGTTTGGGCATCGCACGCTCCCTGTTGCGCAGCGGTTTCAATGTTCATGCCTGTGATGTGCGCGCAGCCGTTACCGAGCAATTCGCCAGCGAAGGCGGTGTGGCCTGTGACTCCCCGGCCGCCATGGCCGCGGCCTGCGACGTGATCATCACCGTTGTCGTCAACGCCGAGCAGACCGAAACCGTGCTGTTCGGCGAGAATGGCGCGGTTGCCGCCCTCAAGCCAGGCAGTCTGGTGATCGGCTGCGCCACGGTCGCCCCGACCTTCGCCATCGAGCTGGGCCAGCGTCTGACCGAAAAAGGTCTGCTGTACCTCGATGCGCCGATCTCGGGCGGTGCTGCCAAGGCCGCTGCCGGGCAGATGACCATGATGACCAGCGGCCCTGCCGACTCCTACGCCAAAGCCGACGCCATCCTCAACGGCATGGCAGGCAAGGTCTATCGCCTGGGCGACGTTCACGGCCTGGGTTCGAAAGTCAAAATCATCAACCAGTTGCTGGCCGGCGTACACATCGCTGCGAGCGCCGAAGCCATGGCCCTGGGCCTGCGCGAAGGTGTCGACGCCGACGCTCTGTACGAAGTGATCACCAACAGCGCCGGCAACTCGTGGATGTTCGAAAACCGCGTGCCGCACATCCTCAAGGCTGACTACACGCCGCTGTCGGCGGTAGACATCTTCGTCAAGGACCTGGGCCTGGTACTGGATACCGCCCGCGCCAGCAAATTCCCGCTGCCGCTGTCGTCCACGGCCCACCAGATGTTCATGCAGGCCTCGACCGCAGGCTTCGGTCGTGAAGACGACTCGGCCGTGATCAAGATCTTCCCGGGCATCACCCTGCCGGGCGCCAAAGCCGCCAACGACTGAGGATTCGCACATGAGCACCACAACTGCGCGCCCTCTTTTGGGCTGCATCGCCGACGACTTCACAGGCGCCACTGACCTGGCCAACATGCTGGTGCGCGGTGGTATGCGCACCGTGCAGAGCATCGGCATTCCCACCGGCGACAGCCTGGCTGAACTGGACGCCGACGCCATCGTCATCGCGTTGAAATCCCGGACCACGCCCGCTGCCGAAGCCATCGAAGAGTCCCTTCAGGCCTTGCAGTGGCTACGTGATCGCGGCTGCGAGCAGATTTTCTTCAAGTACTGCTCGACCTTCGATTCGACCGCCAAAGGCAACATCGGCCAGGTCAGCGAAGCGCTGCTGCAGGCGCTGGGCAGCGACTTCACCCTGGCCTGCCCGGCCTTCCCGGAAAATGGCCGGACCATTTTCCGTGGCCACCTGTTCGTGCAGGACCAGTTGCTCAACGAATGCGGCATGCAGAACCACCCGCTGACGCCGATGACCGACGCCAATCTGGTGCGCGTGCTGCAATCGCAGACCGAGAAGAAAGTCGGCCTGCTGCGCTACGACAGCATCGCCAAGGGCGTGGAAGGGGTGCGTGCGCGCATCGCCGAACTGCGCGCCGACGGCGTGACCATGGCGATTGCCGACGCGCTATCCGATGCCGACCTGTACACCCTGGGCGAAGCCTGCGCCGACCTGCCACTGCTGACAGGCGGCTCGGGGCTGGCACTGGGTCTGCCGGGCAACTTCCGCAAGGCGGGCAAGTTGCGCGACATCGACGCGGCTCAGCTTGAGCCAGTCGGCGGCGGCGAAGTGGTCCTGGCCGGTAGCGCCTCTGTGGCCACCAACGGCCAGGTCGCGGCCTGGCTCGATGCCAAGCGCCCTGCCCTGCGCATCGATCCGCTGGCGCTGGCCGACGGCAAACCGGTGGTGGAAGAGGCGCTGACGTTCGCACGTGATGCGGGCCAGACCGTACTGATTTACGCCACCAGCAGCCCGGACGAAGTCAAAGCCGTGCAGCAGAAACTGGGCGTCGAGCGCGCTGGCGCAATGGTCGAAGAGGCCCTCGGCAAGATCGCCAAAGGCTTGCTGGACTCTGGCGTGAAGCGCTTTGTGGTTGCAGGCGGGGAAACCTCTGGTGCCGTGGTTCAGGCCTTGGGCGTGAGCCTGCTGAAGATCGGCGCGCAGATCGATCCGGGTGTTCCGGCGACCATCAGCAGCGGCGATCAACCGCTGGCTCTGGCGCTGAAATCCGGCAACTTCGGTGGCCGCGACTTCTTCGACAAAGCCCTGAAGCAGTTGGCCGGTTCCGTAAAAGGAGCGGCTCAATGAGTGCTGAAAACAAGCTGCGCGAAGAGATCTGCGACATCGGCCGGCTGCTGTTCGGCCGTGGCTACACCGTGGGCAGCGCGGGCAACATCAGCGCGCGCCTGGACGATGGCTGGCTGATCACCCCGACCGACGCCTGCCTGGGTCGTCTCGATCCGGCCACGATCGCCAAGGTCAACCTGGCCGGTGAATGGGTGTCGGGCGACAAGCCGTCCAAGACCCTGATGCTGCATCGCGAGGTCTACGACCGTAATCCGGGCGTCGGCGGCGTGGTGCACACCCACTCCACGCATCTGGTGGCCCTGACCCTCGCGGGCGTCTGGCAGCCGAACGACATTCTGCCGCCCATCACGCCGTATCAGGTGATGAAGGTCGGGCACATTCCCTTGATTGCCTACGAGCGCCCCGGCTCGCCGAAAGTCGCCGAACAGGTGGCGAAACTGGCGAACAGCGTGCGTGGCGTGATGCTTGAACGGCTGGGCCCGGTGGTCTGGGAAAGCTCGGTAGCCAAGGCGGCCTACGCCCTGGAAGAGCTGGAAGAGACTGCGCGTCTGTGGCTGATGAGCAACCCCAAACCCGAGCCGCTGGACGCAGCGGCGCTGGAAGATCTGCGCCAGACCTTTGGCGTGAAGTGGTAATCCCTGAAGCGCTTTGATCGGGGGCCGTTTTACGGTCTCCGGCGACCCGCTTTTGTCGGAAACAATAACAACAGGACGCACACCTAACATGACCCCACTTTTTCTCATGATCATCGCCGGAGCCGGCATCGCGCTGTTGCTGCTTCTGGTCCTCAAGTACAAGTTCCAGCCTTTCGTGGCGCTGATGCTGGTCAGCATCATCGTCGCGCTGGTCGCCGGTGTGAAACCGGGTGATCTGGTGGCGACCATTGAAGGCGGCATGGGCAAGACTCTGGGCCACATCGCGATCATCATCGCGCTGGGTGCCATGATCGGGCGCATCATCGAACTCTCGGGCGGCGCCGAGGCGCTGGCCAAGACCCTGATCAACCGCTTCGGCAACAAGCGCACGCCGCTGGCGTTGACCGTGGCCGGTTTCATGGTCGGCATTCCGGTGTTCTTCGAAGTGGGCGTGATTATCCTCATGCCGCTGGCCTACGGCGTCGCGCGCGCGGCCCGCAAACCGCTGCTGATCTTCGCCCTGCCGATGTGTGCCGCGCTGCTCTCGGTGCACGCCTTCCTGCCGCCGCATCCAGGGGCTGTCGCTGCTGCCGGTCAACTGGGCGCGGACCTGGGCCGTGTGCTGATGTTCGGTATCCCGATGGTCGCGGTGCTGTGCCTGATCGGCTACGTGATCGCCGGCCGCATGACCCGCAAGACCTACCCGATGACCGACGACATCCGCGGTGAGGTCTACGGTCCGCACATCACCAACGAAGACCTGGTGGCGTGGGCGAACAACGACTATTCGAACACCAAGGAAGCCACTCACACCAAAGAGTTGGGTCTGGAAGAAAGCGCCAGCAGCCTGGCCGCTCGCTTGCCAAAGGCTCCAGCACCGGGGGCGGGCCTCATCGTTGCGCTGATCCTGCTACCTATCATCCTGATCCTGCTGGGCACCCTGGCCACCACCCTGCTGCCTGCCGACTCCGCCCTGCGCAGCGTCCTGACCGTGCTGGGTGCGCCACTGGTTGCCCTGCTGATCGACAC
>CAURWS010000075.1:0-10532 GCA_963528485.1 uncultured Pseudomonas sp.
GGCATAAGATTCGCCCGGTACCTGTCCGAGAGTGAACGCGCCTTGGGTGAACTGGCTAGGCAGGCGGCTGAGTTTTTCGAAGTAAGCAGCAGCTGCCTCGCTGTTGTCATCCGGCAACAGATCGACCATGTAATCCAGGCCACCTGGTTTCCCCAGGAACTCCACCAGCTGCGCACTGGTACGATACAGATCGTGGTTTTCGTAGAAAATACGATCGCCAGGCGATGCCGGTTGAGTCGGCACATACAGGATGTGTTCACCGCCCGGGCCGGTGATGACGAACAGGCGCTTCAGTGCCGCACCACCGTGCTGTGGCATGACAAAACGAGCGACAGCCAGGCCGTCGTCATCAGATACGTTCGAGGCTTCTGCCACTTGGCGAATCAGGTTGGCACCGGCCTCGGAAAGTTTGCCGCTGGCCAGTTCACTTTTCGCCATATCAGTCAGTTGGGTGCGAATATAATCTACATTGGTTGGATCAATCATTTTCTAATTCCATTTAGAATAAAGCTGTCTGGTAAGTTGATCTCGTGGCACTTCGTTCTGTGCGTTAACAAGATGAAACTAACGTATAGCGGGCGGGTGTCGTTTGCAATGGCTTTGAAGTGAAGTTAAAGGGTTTTTTTAGGGATTACACAACTTGCCGTATTGGCTGATACGGCCGTTTAAAGTTTCTTCTGGAAGAAAATGTTTTTTCCTACATTTTGTCGCGCTGTGGCAGGAGGCATCTCGCCGATTGCCGCTCTTGCAGGCTCATCCGATGAGCCTGCAAGAGCGGCAAGTGGGAGAAAGGGTCAGCTGTTCGGCAACAACCGGCAGGTGATGCTCTTGATGTAGCGCGTTTCCGCAATTGCCGGGTGAACCGGGTGATCCGGGCCCTGGCCGCCGCGTTCCAGCAGCTGGATGTTGCGGTCCAGGTGGCGGGCGCTGGTCAAGAGGATGTTTTGCAGATCGTCCTCTGGCAAATGCATCGAGCACGAGGCGCTGACCAGGATACCGTCCTTGCTGAGCAGGCGCATGGCCTGTTCGTTCAGGCGGCGGTAGGCGCCTTCGCCGTTTTTCAGGTCTTTCTTGCGTTTGATGAAGGCGGGTGGGTCGGCGACGATTACGTCGAAGCGCTCTTCAGCGTTTTTCAGCTCTTTAAGGGCTTCGAACACGTCGCCTTCGATGCAGGTGACCTTCTCGGCAAAACCGTTCAAACCGGCGTTGCGCTCGACGCCATCAAGGGCGAAGCCCGAGGCGTCGACGCAGAACACTTCGCTGGCGCCGAAAGCACCCGCTTGCACGCCCCAGCCGCCGATGTAGCTGAACAGGTCCAGCACGCGCTTGCCTTTGACGTACGGCGCCAGACGCGCGCGGTTCATGCGGTGATCGTAGAACCAGCCGGTTTTCTGGCCTTCCATCACCGGCGCTTCGAATTTCACGCCGTTTTCTTCCAGCGCGACCCATTCCGGCACCAGGCCGAACGCGGTTTCGACGTAGCGGTTCAGGCCCTCGGCGTCGCGGGCGGCCGAGTCGTTCTTGAGCAGGATGCCGCTTGGCTTGATCACTTGAATCAGCGCAGCCAGCACGTCGTCCTTGTGCTGTTCCATGGTCGCAGAGGCCAGTTGCACCACCAGGATGTCGCCGAAACGGTCAACCACCAGACCCGGCAGCAGGTCGGAGTCGCCGTAGACCAGGCGATAGAACGGCTTGTCGAACAGGCGCTCGCGCAGGGACAGGCAGACGTTCAGGCGATGTACCAGCAGCGACTTGTCCAGCGGCAACTTGATGTCGCGCGACAGCAAGCGTGCGCAGATCAGGTTGTTCGGGCTAATGGCGACGATGCCCAGCGGCTTGCCGCCCGCTGCTTCAAGAATCGCCTGGGCGCCTGGGGCAAAGCCGTTGAGTGGGGTGGCGGCAACGTCGATCTCGTTGCTGTAGATCCACAGGTGGCCGGCGCGCAGGCGACGGTCGGCGTTGGGCTTGAGGCGCAAGCTAGGCAGGGACATGACGTCGCTCCGGGGAAAAAAGAGCGGGATTATACCGTTGCGCGCATGCTCCGGTGAATTTACCTGAGGGCGGTCTGTCGGAACTGATGAGTGTGTCAACGGCTGTCGAAGTGTGGGCGGTAAGGGTTAGAATCGCCCCCTGACCTTGAGTGTGTACTTATGTCCCAAGAGCTTACTTCCGAGCAGATCCAGCAGGCGTTGCAAGGCATCAGCGTGCCGCCCCAGCCGCAAATCATGGTCGATTTGCAGATGGAGCAGTACATGCCCGACCCTGATCTGGGTGTGATCGCCCGGTTGATCGCGCAGGACCCGGGACTGTCCGGGGCGCTGCTGAAAATCGTCAACTCCGCGCACTACGGCCTGGCCAACAAGATCGCCTCTATTCAACGGGCCGTGAACCTGCTGGGCAGCCGTTCGATCATCAATCTGATCAATGCGCAGTCGATCAAGGGCGAGATGAGCGACGAAACCATCGTCGTGCTCAACCGTTTCTGGGACACCGCCCAAGACGTGGCGATGACCAGTCTGACGCTGGCCAAGCGCATCGGCTCGCAAACCGTGGACGAATCCTACGCACTGGGTCTGTTTCATGACTGTGGCGTGCCATTGATGCTCAAGCGCTTTCCCGAGTACATGAACGTGCTGGAAGAAGCCTACGCCAAAGCGGGCCCTGAATGCCGCGTGGTCGACACAGAGAACCGCATTCTCAACACGAACCACGCCGTTGTCGGCTATTTCACTGCCAAGTCCTGGCGTTTGCCCGAACATGTCAGCAACGCCATCGCCAACCATCACAACGCGCTGGCGATTTTCCAGGAAGACTCAGGTCGCAATGCGCCGCTGAAGAACCTGCTGGCGATCTTGAAGATGGCCGAACACGTCTGCTCGTCCCATCGCGTGCTGGGCAATCAGGCCATCGACCACGAGTGGAACAGCATTGGCCATTTGGTCCTCGACTACGTCGGTCTGTCGGACTACGACTTCGAAAACCTCAAGGAAAGTATTCGTGAGCTGAGCGCGCACTGACCCTGCGCGCTCGCGTTTCCCCCGCCATCGAGCTGCCCCATGCCTGAATTACCTGAAGTCGAAACCACGCGTCGGGGCATTGCCCCCCATCTGGAGGGCCAGCGCGTCAGCCGCGTGATCGTGCGCGACCGGCGTTTACGCTGGCCCATCCCGGAAGACCTGGATGTCCGTTTGTCGGGGCAGAAGATCGTCGTGGTGGAACGACGCGCCAAGTATCTGCTGATACAGGCGCAGGTGGGGACGTTGATCAGTCATTTGGGGATGTCCGGCAATCTGCGTCTGGTGGAGGCGGGGCTGCCGGCGCTCAAGCACGAGCATGTGGATATCGAGCTGGAATCCGGGCTGGCGCTGCGTTACACAGACCCACGGCGCTTCGGCGCGATGCTGTGGAGCCTCGATCCGCATAACCATGAGTTGTTGATTCGCCTCGGGCCCGAGCCGTTGACCGACCTGTTCGACGGGTTGCGTCTGTTCGAGCTGTCGCGGGGGCGCTCGATGGCGGTCAAGCCGTTCATCATGGACAACGCCGTGGTGGTGGGTGTGGGCAATATCTACGCAACGGAAGCATTGTTTGCCGCTGGCATCGACCCTCGTCGTGAAGCGGGGACGATTTCCAAGGCGCGCTATGTAAAGCTGGCGATCGAGATCAAGCGCATCCTGGCCGCGGCCATCGAGCATGGCGGCACCACCTTGCGTGATTTCATCGGAGGCGACGGTCAGCCGGGCTATTTCCAGCAGGAACTGTTTGCCTACGGTCGGGGCGAGGAGCCTTGCAAGGTGTGCGGGACGACCCTGCGCGAGGTCAAGCTGGGGCAGCGGGCGAGCGTGTATTGCCCGAGATGTCAGAAGTGATGGCAGGTGTCCTACAACACGCGTGTCGCTATTGAGACATTCATTCCCTTGCGTAACCCCAATCCCTGTTTATAGTGAGCAGCATCACTTTTTCTGCTGTGCCTGAAGGATCACGCCATGAGCCCGTTTCGCATTCTTGCTGCCACCCTGGCCCTGTTCTTCGGTTTGCAAATGACGCCCGCCATGGCGCAAGTCGAGGCATCGGGCAGCGGCGATCCGATGTACGAAATCCAGAATCCCCCTGCCTTCGCGATGATCGGCGACCTGTTGGTGGCACGTCCTCTGCTGATCGTGGCAACGGTGATCGGCGCCGGGCTGTTCGTGATCGCCTCACCTTTCGCAGCTGCGGGCGGCAACCTGGGTGCCACCGGCAAGGCGCTGGTGGTCGAGCCGGGCAAGGCCGCGTTCGTGCGTTGCCTGGGTTGCACGACCAGCGGTTACGGCAAGCAGGACTGATCGGCGCAGGTCCGCACCAGATTCAGCGGTGCGTCAGGCCTGAACGTCGCTGAAACCCCAATCCCTCTCGGATCGCTCGCAGCTTCCACGCGAGCATTGTTCTTGCGCCACAGCAGCACTTGCTGATCGCCGATGTCACCTTTGGTCTCCTTGACCCGATAGCCACGCTCGCGCAAATCGCTCAATTCCTCATCGCTGAACGCGCCGGGTTCGTACTCCATCACATCGGGAATGTACTGATGGTGGTAGCGCAGCACCGACGTCCAGTTGGCGATGGGCTGATCATCCAGATACTGCAGCATCGACAGCAGCACCATGCTCGGAATCCGGCTGCCGCCAGGGGTGCCGAATGCCGTGAATGTGCTTGGGCTCTCGATGAAGCTTGGGCTCATGCTCGACAGCGGGCGCTTGCCCGGCTCAATGATGTTTGCCTGGCTGCCCACCAGCCCGTAGGTGTTGCTGCCCTTGGGGTCGACGGCGAAGTCGTCCATTTCATTGTTCAAGATCACGCCCGTACCCGGCACTGTGAAGGTCGAGCCAAAGGGCAAATTGAGCGACAGGGTGGCGGAGACCGCGTTGCCCTCGTTATCCAGCACCGAGAAGTGGCTGGTGTTGTCGCCTTCGCGCCAGCGCGGCGCGGGGGGCAGGATGTGGTTGGGCGTGGCGCGGTGCGGGTCGATGCTGGTCGACAACTGCAGCAGGTAATCCGGCGCCAGCACCTGCGCCACCGGGTTGGGCACGAAATCAGGGTCGCCAAACATTACGCGATCACGATAGGCGCGCCGCAGGACTTCGACGACGTAATGGGCTCGCTGGACCTTTTCCGACTCCCGCCAAGGCAACTGCTGAAGCATGAACAGACTCTGCGCCAGCGCGATGCCGCCTGCCGAAGGCGGAGGGGCGCTGATCAGTTCATGCTGGTCGGCCAGCTGGAAGCGCAGGGGCGTGCGCGTGATGACGTCATACTCTTCGAAATCGTGGTAATTCCAGATGCCGCCTGCGGCGCGAACGCCGCTGACCATCGATTGCGCGGTCAACCCGCTGTAGAACCCGGCCCGGCCCTTGTCGGCCAGTCGATCCAGCGTTTGTGCCAGCTCCGGCTGTTTGATGATCTCGCCCAGGTCCGGCACGTCGTTGTTGCGCAGGAACAAGCGGGCGCTTTCCTTGTTGGCGCGCAACGCGAACAGCCGCCAACTGGCCCGCTCGCGGTACACCTCATCGACCTTGAAACCCCGGTGAGCGACGCGAATGGCCGGCGCCATTGAAATACTCAGGGGCAATCGACCGTAGCGCTCCGCGAGTTCGACCAAAGCAGCGGGCAAACCGGGTATCGCGGCCGCCAGAGGGCCATTCAGGGACAAATCCGGTTGCACGACGCCGTGGCGGTGGAACATCCGCAGTTTTGACTTGAGCGGGGCTTTTTCTCGTGCATCGAGGAACTGGTATTGCACCGGCTCCCCTGCCTGACGCAGCAAAAAGAAGCCGCCGCCCCCCAGCCCCGAACCATAAGGTTCGACCACGGCAAGGGTTGCACTGATGGCGATGGCGGCGTCGAAGGCGTTGCCGCCATCGACCAGAACTTCCCGACCGGCGGCGGTCGCAATGGGATGAGGACTGGCTATGGCAGCCTGATCAGGGTGATCGGGGCTGCCTTGAGCCGAGAGGGCGCACAGAAAGAACGCTGCGCCAAACGGGGACGGTATCCACGTAAGCTTCAAAGTCATGCGTATCTCGCTCAGGTCAACAGGCATTACAGCCAGTGTCTTCGGCGAAAGCGCGTATGCCGACAGGATATGCCTACGTTTATGCCTTACTCGTAATCAACTGGTACTTGGCCATCAGCTCGTCCTTGCTCTCGACGTGGTTTTCATCCAGAGGGATGCAATCCACGGGGCAGACTTGCTGGCACTGCGGCTCATCATAGTGCCCGACACATTCGGTGCACAGGTTCGGGTTGATCACGTAGATCTCTTCGCCCTGGGAAATCGCTTCGTTCGGGCACTCGGGTTCGCAGACGTCGCAGTTGATGCAATCGTCGGTGATGATCAGGGACATGGATACTCCTGCCGCGGTCGACACCGGGGCATATCGAGAAACTAATGCGCGAATTGTGCCGCATTAGCGCTCGGTATGCACCTCAACATAGCGCTGGAACTAGGCTTTGAACCTTTCCTTGAGCGCCTGGGCGACCGCCGGGTGTACGAATTTGGTGATGTCCCCGCCTAACGCCGCGATTTCTCTGACCAGCGTAGATGAAATGAATGAGTAGCGTTCGGATGGGGTGAGAAAAAGACTTTCCACGTCCGGCGCCAGCTGTTTATTCATGTTGGCGAGCTGAAATTCGTACTCGAAGTCCGACACCGCGCGCAGGCCGCGCAGCAAGATGTTGGCGTTCTGCTCCTGGGCAAAATGCGCGAGCAACGTCGAGAAACCCACCACTTCGACGTTCGGCAGGTGTTTGGTGGCCTCGCGCGCCAGAGCCACACGTTGCTCCAGCGGGAACAGCGGGTTTTTCTTGGGGCTGGCCGCGATGGCAATGACCACTTGGTCGAACATGCGCGAAGCGCGCTCGACCAGATCGCCGTGGCCCTTGGTAATCGGGTCGAAGGTGCCTGGGTACAACACTCGGTTCATCGCGTCGTCCTGGTTGGAGTCCGTTGGGGACTCGGATGTTAGCGCAGCGCAGGCGCAGCGGCCAAGTTTGTGCGGGCCAGGCGCTATCAGGCCTTTAACCTCTGGGCCAACGCGGTGGCGAGCTTGGCCGTCAGCCCATACACCGACAGCTGCGGATTTGCGCCAATGCTGGTGGGAAACAGCGACCCGTCATGCACCGACAGATTCTCCAACTGATGATGCCGGCCCAGGCTGTCGACAACGGACTGCGCCGAATCCTCCCCCATCCCACAGCCCCCCATCACATGGGCGCTGCCCAGCCGTGTGTGGAAAATCTCCAGGCTCAAACTGTCGATCAGCGAGCGCGCTTGCTGCGCGGTCTTCACGTAGTCAGCATCCTCATGCAGCGGCATCACCGCTTTGGCGCCGCCAGCGAACTGAATCTCGGCCATGTTGTGCAACGCGCGACGCACGCCGTCCCACGCGTAGGGCGACACCTGATAATCCAGCACGGGGGTGTTGTCGCCGCGTAATTCGACGTTACCGCCAACGCTTTGCGGGTGAAACCCGTCGCGCAGCAGCGCCAGCATCATGTGGGTATGGGGCAACTGCGCCATGCGTTCGGCGTTCTTCTGCCCGTAATCGCCGAGCAAGGTGCTGGCCAGCGCGGGCTGTAACGGCGGCACTTCAAGCTTGTATGCCATGGGCCCGGTCACGCCGTCGCGCCACTGGAAATGATCGGAATAGATCGACTGCGGCGCGCCGTAGAAGGGGTTGATGACCTCATCGAACAGCCCGGCGGAAAACGCCACCAAGTGCAGAAATGTTCGTTTACCCAGCTTTTTATAAGGGTCTGGCGCGTTGGAGCGCATCAGCAACGCCGGGCTGTTGATGCCGCCGCCAGCGAGCACCGTATGGCGCGCCTTGACCGTGATCTTGCGCCCGGTTGGCGCGACGCAGCGCTCGTCCATCGCCACGCATTCGACACCCTGCACCTTGCCGTTATCGATGATCAAACGCTCGGCGCGGGCCAGATAAAGCAGTTCGCCGCCGTTCTCCAGCGTCGCGGGAATCGTCGTCACCAGCATCGATTGCTTGGCGTTGGTCGGACAACCCATCCCGCAATAGCCCAGATTCCAGCAGCCGCGCACATTGCGCGGGATCACGTGCCAGTTGTAGCCGAGTTTTTCGCAGCCCTGGCGAATCACGTCGTTATTGGCGTTGGGCGGCATGATCCACGGCGCGACACCCAGGCGCTGCTCCATCTTGTCGAACCACGGCGCCATGTTGGCGGGGCTATGGCCTTTTACGCCATGCTCGCGGGCCCAGTGTTCGAGGGTCTGATCGGGGGTACGAAAGCTCGACGTCCAGTTGATCAGCGTGGTGCCGCCCACGGCGCGACCCTGCAGGATGGTGATCGCGCCGTCCTTGCTCATGCGGCCGATACCTTCCTGATACAGCGTCGAGTAGGCCTGATCCTCCAGCAGGTTGAAGTCGGTGCTGGTCTTCAGCGGGCCTTCTTCGATGATCAGTACCTTGAGCCCGGCGGCGCTGAGAATTTCAGCGGTGGTGCCGCCGCCTGCGCCGCTGCCGATGATCGCGACATCGGCCTCCAGCGTCAGGTCATTCTCCAGTCGCGAGCCGTCGTGGGTTTTCCAGCCGCGAGCGAGACCTTCGCGGAACGTGTCGGGAACAGGCATAAAACCTCATTTTTTTATTGTTTTGAGTCGATCAGATTTTCGGCGGGCCGGGGTATCCGCACTGCGCCCATGCGTCGGGCCGGCTGTACCAGGCCATCAACACCAGTTGCAGCAACGAGCTGTGGCCCTGACGCAGCAGGTTTAGGGAGCTGTTTTTCCAGCGCTCGAGAAAATGCCTGATCGAGCCGGCGTCGGCGCTTTCCCAGCTGCCCCAGATCCCGGTCAGCGGTCCGCGGGTGATGGCCATCGCCAGTACGTCGAACAGCTGTTGAGTCAGCTTGAGCATTTCTGGCGACAGCCGCGCCAGGCCGTGATCGAGGCCGTGCAGGGTTTGATCGACAGCGCTTTGCAGCGAAACACCCGCCAGCGCGCCGTCGAGCATGACCGGGATGGCGGCGCGCAAAAACGGCAGGTCGCTGGCGCGCAGCACGCTGAATCCTGTTGCGGCCGCACTGCTGGAGCAGCCGCTGAGGCTTGCGGTCAGCCCGGCTGTGGATAAAAACGCTGTCGCGCCCAGCCCGAGCTTGAGCACGCCACGGCGGGAAACGCCCGCTGCCGCCGAACTCATCGCACGAACAGCCGATAGATCAGCTTCTGAATCGCTTTGCCGTAAGGCGGGTAAATCAACCGCGCGGCATTGAAGCGCTGTTTGATGAACACGCCCTTGGCCTTGCTGAAGGTCAGAAAACCCTCATGGCCGTGGTAATGCCCCATGCCCGACGGGCCGATGCCGCCGAAGGGCAAGTCGTCCTGAGCGACGTGCAGTAGGGTGTCGTTCAGAGAGACCCCGCCAGAATGTGTCTGCTCCAGCACCCGATTCTGCTCGGCCTTGTTGTAGCCGAAGTAATAGAGCGCCAGTGGGCGAGGTCGCTGGTTGATGTAGGCAAAAGCCTGTTCGATGCGTTCATACGGCACGATGGGCAGGAGCGGGCCGAAGATTTCGTCCTGCATCACCAGCATGTCGTCGCTGATATTCAGCAGCAGGCTAAAAGGCAGGCGCCGGTCTTGCGCCTCTTTATAAAGGGAAATGACTTGCGCGCCCTTGCTGGTCGCGTCCGCTAGGTAACTGTTCAGCCGTGCGACGTGTCGGTGATTGATGATGGCGGTGTAGTCCGGGTTGTCGAGCAGTGTCGGATAAAACCCCGTGACCGCTTTTCGGTAGGCCTCGACGAACTCATCGACACGATTTTTCGGCACCAGCACGTAATCCGGCGCCACGCAGGTTTGTCCGGCATTCAGGGTTTTGCCGAAGGCGATGCGCTCGGCAGCGTCCCTTATCGGCACGTCACTGGAGACGATGGCGGGAGATTTGCCGCCCAGTTCCAGGGTCACCGGCGTCAGGTTTTCAGCCGCAGCGCGCATCACATGGCGCCCGACGCTGGTGGCGCCGGTGAACAATAAATGATCAAACGGCAGCCGCGAAAATGCTACCCCGACCTCCGCCTCGCCCAGCACAACCGCGACCAGATCTTCCGGAAAGACCCTGGCGAACAGCCTTTTTAACAGCTCGCCTGTGGCGGGCGTCGACTCGCTGAGCTTGAGCATCACCCGATTGCCCGCCGCCAGAGCGCCCACCAGCGGACCAATAGCCAGATACAGCGGGTAGTTCCAGGGCACGATCACGCCGACCACGCCCAACGGCTGATAAATGACCTTCGCCGAGGCGGGCTGAAACGCCATGCCGACGCTGCGTCGAGAAGGGCGCATCCATTTGTTCAGATGGCGACGGGCGTGATGAATGTTGTGCAGGCTGGGCATCAGCTCGGCGAGGAGGGTTTCGTCAGCGCTGCGGTGGCTGAAATCCGTGCTGATGGCGTCGATCAGGGCCTGACGCTCATCGCTCAGCAGTTGGCGCAGGCTGTCGAGCCATTGCCGACGCTGCGCAGCCGTCGGC
>CAURWS010000076.1:0-10494 GCA_963528485.1 uncultured Pseudomonas sp.
CGAGTGAAGGGTCTCGGCCAGCTCTTTGCTGGTTTGCGCCTCGTCATCGGGGATCTGTTCGAAGGATGCCTCGAAAGGCAACGGCGCCGCTGCAAGACGTGTAACGGGAAGGTCGTTCATCAGGACATCTCCAGGTCAGAGAGCACATCACGGGACAGGCAAACCTCACCCGCCGGCGCTTCGCGCTCTGATCTTCTGCGGGTTCAAGAGAATGACTGCCAGCGGATCGGGCTCGTTCAAGCGCGATGCTGTAGCGCACGACAGGTGGTAAGGCCGGGAAGGCGTCGGCCGGGCAGGCGCCAACGACCCTGCCCGACCAGAACCTCACAGCACCTTGTCGAGCGTGACAGGAAAATCCCGCACCCGCTTGCCAGTGGCATGGAACACGGCATTGGACACCGCTGCAGCCACTCCGACGATGCCGATCTCGCCGACTCCTTTTGAGCCCAGGTCGTTGACGATGTCGTCTTCTTCCTCGACGAAAAATGCGTCGATCTCGCCGATGTCAGCGTGAACCGGGATGTGGTACTCGGCCAGGCTGTGATTCATGAAACGCCCCAGATTGTGGTCAGTGAGCGTGTCTTCCTGCAGTGCCATACCCAAGCCCCAAACCACGCCGCCGAGCAACTGGCTCTGCGCTGTTTTCGGATTGATTACGCGCCCTGCCGCCACTGCGCTGACCACGCGACTGACCTTGATCGTGCCCAGGTCTTCATCCACGCGAACTTCAACGAACACCGCCGAGTGCGTCGCTGTGGCAAAACCGCTGCGTTTGCTGCTGGGTTCTGCGTCGACCTGCACCTCCAACGAGCCGTCTTCACACCCTGCGACGACCTCGGCGATGGAGAATCGCTGATCGCCGGCGTGCACGAATCCGTCGCCGTAACCGATCTGTTCCACCGGCACGGTTGCGACTTCGGGATGCTGCCTGCGCAACGCTTCGAGAATCTGGGTGCGCAAGATCAGGCAAGCCTGCCTGACGGCCGAGCCAACCGAAGAAACCGTAAAGGAGCCGCCCTGCAAAGGTGCCGTCGGCAGCGAGGAATCACCCAGTACGAACGTCACATCCTGTGGCATGACCCCGGCCGCATCGGCGGCGATTTGGGTCATGACGGTGTAGGTGCCCGTGCCGATGTCCGTGGTAGCGCTGCTCACGGTCAGTTGGCCGGTGGCATCGATACGAGCCTTGGCGCTGGCCTTCATCTGCATGGCTTCCCACACCCCGCCCGCAACGCCCCAACCGATCAGCTCCCGACCTTCGCGCATACTACGAGGCACCGGGTTTCGCTGACTCCAGCCGAAACGCTCAGCCCCCTGGTCGTAGCAGGCCAGCAGCGCCTTGCTCGAGTACGGCTTGCCTTCGTTGCCATTGCTGTCGGCGAAGTTGACGCGGCGCAGTTGCAGGGGATCGATGCCTGCCGCACAGGCCAGTTCGTCCATGGCACCTTCCAGCCCGATGACCCCGGACGCAGCTCCCGGCGCGCGCATGTCCAGTGGGGTGTAAACGTCGAGCGGCACCAGTCGATAACTCAGCGCCACGTTGTCGCAGCGATAGAGCATGCCGCTCCATTCAACCAGATGTTCGGTAAAGTCCTCGAATCGCGACGTCTGGCCGATGGCGTCGTGTCCGATCGCCAGCAGGCGCCCCTCAGCGTCTGCTCCCAAACGCACGCGCTGTGACGTGCGCGGCCGATAACCAAAGGTGAACATCTGTTGCCGGGTCAGGGTCACCCTTACCGAGCGCTTCAATGCCAAGGCGGCCATCACTGCCAGCGGCAACTGGTATTGAGGCCGCAATCCCGAGCCGAAAGCACCGCCGACGAAGGCTGCAAGGACACGAATCTTGTCCTTGGGCAGGTCGAAAATCTTGTGCAGGTAATCCTGGCAGTTCTGCGTGCCCTGGGTTTTGTCGTGAATTTCGAGACTGCCGTCGGGCTTGTAGAACACCGTCGAGGCGTGGGGCTCCATCGGGTTGTGGTGCTCCACCGGCGTGGTGTAGGTCACGTCCACTTGAGTCGCTGAATCGGCGTAGTGCCGAGGGAAATCGCCTCTGGGTTTGGGCGTCTCGGCCGGTGCGTCGTGTGCGTGATCGAGGCCGGCGTTCAGATCGGTCTGGTGGCTCTCCTCTTCATAGCGAATGCGCAGCAGCGAGCCTGCGTAGCGGGCCATTTCCAGGGTCTGCGCCACGACCAGCGCCAGCGGCTGACCGCTGTAGAGCACACGATCGTTGTACAACGGGCGAAACGCCGAGCCTTCCGCGGAATCGGCGTCGCTGTAATCATCGTCGTAGCTGGACAGACGCGGCCGGTTGCGGTGATCGAGAATCAGCACCACGCCGGGCACGTTGAGCGCCTCGCGGGTATCGATGTCGAGCACACGGCCTTTGGCGATGGTGCTGGACACTACGCTGCCGAACAGCAGCCCCTGCTCAGGGTACTCACCGGCGTAGCGTGCCTTGCCTGTCACCTTGGCCACGCCGTCGACCCGATCCAGAGGCTGGCCCACTGAAGCATTGAATGTATTCATCAGGCATTCCCTCCGGTGGCTGCATCACTCAAGGCGCGCACGATCGCCCGGTGGGCGAGCCTGACCTTGAACGCGTTATGGGTCAGCGGCTGAGCGTCGCGCAACAGCAGGTCCGCTGCGGCGCTGAAGGTTTCATGGGACACCGGCTTGCCAGCCAGCGCGGCCTCAACGGCCTTGTCGCGCCAAGGCTTGTGGGCCACGCCGCCGAGCGCCAGCCTCGCGTCACGAATGGTATCGCCGTCCAGCTCCAGTGCTGCAGCCACCGAGACCAGCGCGAAGGCATAGGAGGCACGGTCACGAATTTTCAGATAACGATGGTGCGCGACGAACCGAGGCGCTGGCAGCTCGATGGCCGTTACCAGCTCATCGTCAGCCAGCTGATTGTCGCGCTCAGGCGCATCGGCGGGTAACCGATGGAAGTCGGCGAAGTCGATCCTTCGCTCTCCGGCCTTGCCTTGCACATGCACCACGGCGTCCAGCGCTGCGAGTGCGACACACATGTCGGAAGGATGGGTGGCAACACAGGCATCACTGGCGCCCAGGATCGCGTGGATGCGGTTCAGGCCCGAACGCGCTGGGCAGCCGCTTCCCGGTTCGCGCTTGTTGCAGGGCGAACCGGTGTCATAGAAGTAGTAGCAACGGGTGCGCTGCAGCAGATTGCCGCCGGTGCTAGCCATGTTTCGAAGCTGCGGGGACGCGCCTGCGAGGATGGCCTGGGACAGCAAAGGGTAGCGCTGCTCGATCAGCGGGTGCCAAGCGAGGTCCGCATTACTGACCAACGCACCGATGCGCAACCCGCCGTCAGGCAGCTCTTCGACCTCATTGAGACCCAACCCGGTGATGTCGATCAGTCGGGACGGGCGGACCACGTTTTCCTTCATGAGGTCCACCAGATTGGTGCCGCCGGCAATGAAGCGGGTTGTGGCATCAGCCAGTGTTATGGCCTCGCTGATGTCCCCAGGCCGGGAATAATTAAAGGGCATCATGATTGCGCCCCTCCCTGCCCCAGATCGCCACCGCTGTGGGGCAGCGCCTCCTCAACGGCGGCAATGATGTTGCTGTAGGCGCCGCAGCGGCAGAGATTGCCGCTCATCAACTCTTTGATGTCATCCCGGTTGTTCGCGCGGCCTTCCCGCGCCAGGCCTACGGCAGAGCAGATTTGCCCTGGCGTGCAATAGCCACACTGGAAGGCGTCGTGTTTGATGAAGGCGCGCTGCATCGGGTGCAGCTCATCGTCTGTGGCAAGCCCTTCAACCGTGGTCAGATTCGCCCCGTCGCACATCACCGCCAGGGTCAGGCAGGCGTTGATGCGCTTGCCGTCGCGCAGCACGGTGCAGGCACCACATTGCCCATGATCGCAGCCCTTTTTCGTGCCAGTCATGTCGAACTCGTCTCGCAACAGATCGAGCAAGGTCAGCCAGGGGGGAATGTCCAGCGTTCGCTGAGCGCCGTTAACGGTGAAACGAATGGAATGCAGCTCGACGCCGCTGGAAGGACTTGGGCTCATGGTGACCTCACGGTAGATGTGCAATACGCGCAGTGTTCTGCGTCTTGCAGGTACGACTGAGAGACTTGCTGAAACGTTCAGCCTTTCTGGACGGGCGACATCCGGAGATTTGCCCGTGCCCGCGCGATTGGACAGTGCCCTCTGGGGAACATCCCATCGCCCCTTGGCATGACGCAAATCATTTGAATCGATTCCTCATCTGCGCAGAAATGGCCGATGATTTGATCAAGCAGCGGACAGCGGCTCTCGACAGCACTGCCGATACCGCCGTTCAGTTGTCGTCACCCCTTGAAAAACGGAGAAGATCATGAAAACCAATGCCCATCCGAATTATCGTGAAGTGCTGTTCCACGACACCGCCGCTGACGCTTTTTTCCTGATCGGCTCTACCGCCCACACCAGCAGCGTACACAAATACAGCGATGGCAAGAGCTACCCGTACATCGCGTTGGACGTGTCGAGTGCATCTCACCCCCTCTACACAGGGCAGCAGCGTAAATCGGCCAGCGAAGGACGTATCGCCGGTTTCAACAAACGGTTCGCAGGTTTTGGCGCGAGCGAGAAGCGGTAGTCATTGCGCGATGATGATTTCCAGATCAACGCCAAGCCAACAGAACAGCCCCTTTTCAAAGGGGCTGTTTTGCTTTGGGCGTGTGTCTATCAATCTTTGCAGCGACGATCTCAGCCCTTCAACGCCTTGTCGATCGCATCAGTCAGACGCGGGTCATCGGCTGCCACATCCGGCGCAAAACGGCCGATGACCTTGCCGTCGCGGCCGATCAGAAATTTTTCGAAGTTCCACAGCACTTCCTGCGGGTCGCCGCCCTCGATGCCATAGCCTTTGAGGCGTTCGCGAAAAGGTCCGTCGCCAGTCGCCAACGGTTGGGCCGAGGTCAATTCGTTGTAAAGCGGATGTTTGTCGGCGCCCGCAACCGAAATCTTGGAGAACAGCGGGAAATGCACATCGTAGGTGGTGGAACAGAACGACTGGATTTCACTGTCGCTGCCAGGCTCCTGTTCCTTGAAGTTGTTCGCCGGGAAACCCAGCACTTCCAGCCCCTCGCCACGCTTGTGCTGGTACAGTTTTTCCAGCCCCTCGTACTGTGGGGTCAGTCCGCATTTAGAGGCCACGTTGACCACCAGCAGGACTTTGCCTTTGTACTGACCCAGGTTGCTAGAGGCGCCGTCGATCTGTTTCAACGGGATGTCATACAGTGAATGGCTCATGCCTGTCTCCTTGAAGGGTTGATGCGGGGTGTCCGAGGTCATTTCCCGAGTGGCTGTTACCGATCATTTGCTTGACGAGACGTGGATGGCTCATTTCTCACGCCCTTGAACAATCGTGTCCAGCGCCCCCCAGGGATTTTCAATCTCGTTGAAGTAGATACAACCTGGGTGGTGATGAAAAGGGACACGCTTGTCCACTTCCAACTGGTACGACTGACACGTCTTGCACGCAACGACGCCGGACGAGAGCCGCCAGCGCGCGTTCCAAGCGATCAGATCGTCGTTAAGCGTCACCTGGACTCTCCTTTTCGTGTGCGGCATACAAGATGGATGACGCTGCGCGACGGAGGTTCAGGGAAATTCCAGATTCAGTGACCTGAAACGGCAGGCATTGTGTGCAGCGCCCCTGTAAACGGGAGCCGGACGCTCAGCCGCTCCGGCAGCCCTTCGGCGATGTGGGTGAAGCGTTCACGCCAGCGCCACCGCAAAGCCCCGCTGCACTGCAGGCCGGGCCATCATTCGCTCGTACCAGGCTGCGACGTTCGGCAAGTCGGCAAACAACACTTCGTGGCGCTCGTGTCGCCAGGCCCAGCCGAGTATGGCGAAATCGGCGATTGAAGGCCCGCCCACTGTGGCGACGAATTCACGGCCGGCCAGGCGCTCGTCCAGCACGCGGTACAACCGGTTGGTTTCGCTGCTGAAACGCTTGAGGCCGTAATCCCGGGCGGGGCCTTCGGGCTGCGCCAGGAAGTGATGCACCTGACCGGGCGCCGGTCCGAAGCCGCCCACTTGCCACATCAGCCACTCGTACACGGCCACGCGCTCGACCAGTTTTGCAGGGAGGAAACGGCCGGTTTTCTCGGCGAGGTACAACAGAATGGCGCCCGATTCGAACACCGTGATGCGCTGGCCATCCGGCCCGTCGGGATCGATGATTGCGGGAATTTTGCCGTTCGGGCTGATGCCAAGAAAGTCAGCCTCAAATTGCTCACGTTTGCCGAGGTCGACGATCTTCACCTCGTAAGGCAGGCCAAACTCCTCCAGCGCCACGCTGATCTTGCGGCCATTGGGGGTGTCGTAGGTGTAGAGCTCGAGGGTCATTTACCGCTCCGCTTGTCGATGTGATTCACAGATTACGCCACGCAGCCGTTGTGCTGATAGAGCCGGTGGACACGCTACACACCAGGGGTGCCTGTTGGCCGCGTACGCAAGGCGCGGAACAGCCGTCGGCGTGACTGTTTTGCTGCCTGAGCCTGTATTACCCTTCATGCTTTGCTGTCCGGGCGGTCACGGTCAAACCTGACCCGTTGACGGCGCTCTCACCACGGTATCGCTCAAGCATGAAGTCCGATCTTCACAATAAAACCGTCCCCAGACTCGCCAGGGCTAAGGCCATTCACCCGGTAAAGGGCGCCGACGGGCTGATCCGTCCACCGTGGGCGGCCAGCGACGGCCTGTTGCAGCATTACTACGACAACGAGTGGGGAATGCCCATCCATGACGAGCGCGGCCTGTTCGAGCGTTTGAGTCTGGAGGCGTTTCAGTCCGGGCTCTCCTGGCTGACCATCCTGCGCAAGCGCGAGGCGTTCAGGCGCGCCTTCAAACACTTCGATCCAGACACTGTGGCGGCCTTCACCGACCACGACATCGAACGCCTGATGGCCGATGCACAGATCATTCGCAACCGCGCGAAAATCATCGCCACTGTCAGGAACGCCCGCGCTACGCTCAAGTTGCGTGAGCAAGGCGGGCTTGCCACGTTCATCTGGTCGTTCAAGCCCCGGACCACCCCGATGCCGAAATCCATGGACGAGGTGCCCACGGTTTCGGAGGAATCCCTGGCGCTGAGCAAGGCATTGAAGAAACGAGGTTTCAGTTTTGTCGGGCCGACCACGATGTTTGCGCTGATGGAAGCGGTCGGCATGGTCGATACCCATCTTTTGGAGAGCCATCGGCGCGGCAGTTCGGGGGTCTGGGCATGAAGATCGTCACAGGCCACCCCGTTGATGAGCTTGAGCTCGAATTTATTGCGCCCTTCGACTGGCAGCGCATGCTGCGTTTCTTCGGTGGTCGTGCCACTGGAGGTGTGGAAACCGTTGAGGATCAGAGCTACTACCGCACCCTCGACATCGTGGGTGACACGGGGTTGCTGAGCGTTCGCCGAGACCCTCAGCGCAATGTGCTGATCGCCCGGGTCATCGGTGAGGCCAGCCGTTCTCTGGAGACACTGCAGCCCCGCCTGTCCCGGCTGTTCGACGTTCATACGCACCCGCACGCGATCCGCGAGGGCCTGAGTCAGGACCCTTGGCTGAGCAGCTTGCTGGACAACGCGCCGGGCCTGCGTGTGCCGGGCGCCTGGTCAGGGTTTGAGCTGGTGGTGCGCACCATCGTTGGCCAGCAAGTCAGCGTGAAAGCCGCGACCACCATTGTCGGCCGGCTGGTCGAACGGGCGGGTACGGTCGTGAATGCCCCTTCGCATCAGGACACGCCCTGGCATTTCCCCACCCCACGAGCGCTGGCCGATGCCAACCTGGACAAGATCGGCATGCCGACCAAACGTATCGCGTCGTTGCAGAATTTCGCGCGGGCGGTCGCGGACGGCGAGCTGGACATCGACAACGACACGCCAGACGTCCAGACCCTGCGCAAGCAGTTGCTCGACCTGCCCGGGATTGGCCCCTGGACCGTCGAGTACGTGGCCATGCGTGCCTGGCGCGACACCGACGCCTGGCCCGGCACGGATCTTGTGCTGATGCAGGTCATCACCCGGCGCCTGCCGGAGCTGGCGCGCAAGGCTGACCAAATCAAGCACGCGCAAGGCTGGCGGCCGTGGCGTGCCTACGTGGCCATGCACCTGTGGAATGAAATCGCCGATCAGGCCGGCGTCGCCCGAGGGGGCTAGGCGCCGGGTTTGTCCGCCACGCCCCTCAAGGGCTAGACTGGCGCGGCTCAGTCGCCAGGCCCGTCCGCCCATGATCATCGTTGCGCCCGATACCGCCGACCAGACCCCGCTCACCCTCGAAGTGGTGTTGCGCTACCACATGGCATGGAAGCATCGCGACCTTGAGGCGATTCTGGCGATCTATCACCCGCAGGTGCAGTACAACGACTTCTTCCAGAACCGCAGCATGGGCCTGACCGAGCTGCGCGCCTATGTCAGCGGTACCCTGCCGCGTCACCCCGATGAATACCTGGAGCACAACGACCGCATTCGCGTGGACGGCTGCACGGCGTTCATTCAGTACCAGACCGCTCTCAAGGGCAGTGGCGAGCGCGTGGTGTTTCGCACCAGCGAGGCGATCACGGTGTGTGACGGGCTGATCCTGCGCATCAACGAGTACGCCTCACTGGTGCGCGAGGGCGAACCGCAGACCGGGCGTCAGGCGCCTGCCACCAGCAAGCTGGGGCTGTCGGCGCGGCAGTTGAGCTTCATGGCGCGGGACCTGGCCGACTACTTCACCCGTCAGCAGCCGTTTCTCGACCCGGAGCTGGATCTGGCGCGCATCGCCAGCGCCACCGGCTACAGCCGCAATCAGCTGTCCTACCTGCTCAATCAGGTGCTGGGGCAAAGCTTCTATCGCTACGTGACCCAGGCGCGCCTGAACTACCTGCTCGAACGCCTGGCTGCTCAGGGCGAAAACGCGCCCATCGACGCCTTGGCAGCCAGCGCCGGCTTCAATTCCACCTCGGCGTTTTACAAGGCCTTTCGCAGCCACACCGGTTGCACGCCCAAGGCCTGGTTGAAGGCCAATTGCGCGCGTGCCCGCAGATAACACAGCCCCCATCGCCCCACATTAATCTCTGTCGGCAATCAACCAATGGAGTAAACGATGGCGGGCTTTGCAGGTGTGAGTTTGTGGATGGAGCAACTGGACGACGCGCTGACGCCGCGCCCGGCATTGCATCAGGATCTGCAAGCGGACGTGGTGATCATCGGCGCCGGCTACAGCGGTTTGTGGGCCGCCTATTACCTCAAGCAGCAAGCGCCGCACCTGAACATCGTCATCGTCGAAGCGCAGATTGCAGGCTTCGGCGCCTCAGGTCGCAATGGCGGCTGGCTGATGGGCAACCTGCTGGGCGAAGACCGTTTGCTCGGCCCATTGCCCGCTGCGCAACGCCACGACGGCTATCAATTGCTGCACGGCATTCCCGATGAAGTGGCGCGGGTGTGTCAGGTCGAGGGCATCGATTGCGAGCTGCGCAAAGGCGGCGTGCTGTACTGCGCAGCGCGCTACCCCGAGCAGGAACGGCGCCTGCGTGAACAGCTCGACGCCGCTCGCGCTCAAGGCCTGGGCGAAGACGACTACCGCTGGCTGAGCCCCCACGCCCTGCGCGAGCAATTGAATGTGGCCCAGGCCTACGGCGGCCTCTATTCCCCCCACTGCGCGACCATTCAGCCTGCCCTTTTGGTACGCGGCCTGGCTGAAGCGGTCGAGCGCATGGGCGTGCGGATTTTCGAGCAAAGCGCCGTCATCGACTGGAAACCCGGCCAAGTGCGCACCGCGCACGGCCGGGTTACTGCCGACTGGGTGGTGCCGGCCGTCGAAGGCTACGCCAGCGCCCTGCCCCCATTGAACAAACATCAACTCGCAGCCCAGAGCCTGATCGTCGCCACCGAGCCGTTGCCCGCCGATGTGTGGGCCGAGATTGGCCTGGCCCAAGGTCAGGCATTCAGCGAAAACAGCCGGCAAGTCACCTATGGCCAGCGCAGTCGCGACGACCGCCTGGTGTTCGGCGCGCGCGGCGGCTATCGCTTCGGCGGCCGTCTGCGCAGCAATTTCAACCTGACTCTGGCCGAGCGGGAATTGCGTCAGTACCTGTTCAGCGAACTGTTCCCGATGCTGCGCAACGTGCGCCTGACCCACGCCTGGGGCGGCAATCTGGGAGTCGCCCGACGCTTTCATCCGCACATGCTCGCGGACCGTCGTCAGCAGATCGCCCTGGCCGGTGGCTACGGCGGCGAAGGCGTCGGCGCCAGCAATCTGGGGGGGCGCACCGTCGCGGCGCTGATTCTCGGTCAGGACAACCCACTGACCCGCCAGCCTTGGGTGCTGGGCGACCGACCGCTGGCCTCGCTGCCGCGCTGGGAGCCCGAGCCCCTGCGCTGGCTGGGATACAACGCCATCATCCAGAGCTTCGTTCATGAAGACCAGGTGCTGGCCAACCTCCATGCGCCGCGCTGGCGTCGGCAGATGGCCGAAGGCCTGGCCGGCTGCATGGAACGTCTGATTAAG
>CAURWS010000077.1:0-10425 GCA_963528485.1 uncultured Pseudomonas sp.
GGGCTTTCCATCCCTGTCATATATGGACGATTTTTCCCCTAGCGAAATTTCCACGGGACGCCCGTCAAGCAAGACAATGCTCTTGCGGGATTCCGTCTCGGAGTTACTGGTTCCTCTTTGAAGATCAACACTGATCATATCAAGCCTTATCTGCAATTTCGTTGGCTAGCTCTTCTGCAATCTTGTCCGCTTTCTCGCGGATAGCCCTTGCCGCATACCTCGACGCCAGTTCGGACTCGTTCGACCAACCGTTGTTGATGATACGGATTTTCTTTTCCTCTTCTGGAGGCATGCGCTTGTCAGGTGGTAACGCGTCGACCTTCCTGCTCAGCCGGTCATTCCATGTCCTACGCATGGTATGTGGAGCGAAATAGCCGGGAACGGCGTCAGAAGAGTTTCGAGCCGTCTCAAAGATCCTGTTGGTGGCAGACGCCGAGATCTGATCGCCGGTACGGGTGATGAACAGATACCCGTGAGCACGCTTGGACGGCGGGATTGTGCTCCAGTAGTTTTTCACAAACTCTCTGAAAACCTCGGCAGTCTTTTGCGAGATGACTAGGTTTCGAGGACGAGTCTTTGAAACTCGAACCTTTACACGCTTGCGAGCGTAATCCACGTCATCCACACGTACGAACCTCAGCTCGTTTCGACGCATGCCGTTATCCGAGAAGATCCTGTACATCAGGAAATTTCGCGCTTGGATGAAGCCTTCCTTGAAAGGGTTCTCGTCGGAACCAGGTAGGAAGACAGTTTCCACTTGGATCATCACGTCTTCGGTAAGGCCCTCTACAGGGTCTCCCTGGGGTGATGCCCCTGTCCGAGGGACTAGGGCGCGTAAACGCTTGATCGCACTCTCACGCGCTTCTTTGAGGCCTTTCCCTGCGTCAGACAAAACATGATTGGAAAGACGTTCGTGATGGTGCTCTAGGAAATTGGCGATGGTGTGGATTCTGTATCCACTCTCATTTGCTGATGCGTGTTCACCTGGCTGAGCAGTCCCCATCCTGCCACGCGCCTGTTCAAGGCGGACAACCTTCTGTGGCTTCGCTTTTAGGCTTTTTTGTGCCTCTGCGTCCTGAGCAGCACGGTTCATTCTCAGAAAGTTGGCCAAGTCCTCACACTGCTCCACTGACAGGAACGCTTCTGAGGTTATCGCCGAGTGTATGTCGATCTTTCTGGAATGTGCCCACAGGTATGTCATGCCAATGGTGCGTAGGACTTTCTGGGTAGTCGTATCGGCTGCACCCCTGTCACGGTACTTCAGGGTTGCATATACGTTGGGAAGGAAGAGAGGAGAGCCATCTTCATCCACCAGTACGGCCATGGGACGGCCATCTGTAGCAGTGAAGGATTTGATGAGGAAGGCTTTCAATGTATACGTTCTCTGAACCTGTGATATCAGGCCGAGGAGTATACGGAGGTGACATTTTGCTGTAAACCAGCAATCCCTTGATATTACTAGGGATTGCTGGTCTTCTACAGGTCAATGTATACGGTTATTTGTACCTAGATGTCACTGGCAAGCCTCGCAATCCGGCTCGTCAATGGCGCAGGCCTTTGGCACGGGGGCCGGGCCGGCGGGTGCAGCTTCGGCTGGACGCGGGGCGGTGATCGCCGAGTCGTCCGGGCCGTGGCCGCCGCTGGATACGGCGTTGAGCTTGCCGGTGTTGATGGTCGATTTCTCGGTGCTGGTCGCGGCCAGGGCACGGAGGTAGTAGGTGGTTTTCAGACCACGGTACCAGGCCATGCGATAGGTCACGTCCAGCTTCTTGCCCGATGCGCCAGCGATGTACAGGTTCAGCGACTGAGCCTGGTCGATCCACTTCTGACGACGGCTTGCCGCGTCGACGATCCACTTGGTGTCCACTTCGAAGGCCGTCGCGTAGAGGTCTTTGAGCTCTTGCGGGATGCGCTCGATCTGCTGAACCGAACCGTCGTAGTACTTGAGGTCGTTGATCATGACCGAGTCCCACAGATCGCGAGCCTTGAGGTCGCGAACCAGGTACGGGTTGATCACGGTGAATTCGCCCGAGAGGTTCGATTTCACGTACAGGTTCTGGTAGGTCGGTTCGATCGACTGCGATACGCCGGTGATGTTGGCGATGGTCGCGGTCGGTGCGATGGCCATGATGTTGGAGTTACGAATGCCTTTCTGAACGCGGGCACGAACCGGCGCCCAGTCCAGGGTTTCGTTCAGGTCGACGTCGATGTACTTCTGGCCACGGGCTTCGATCAGGATCTGTTGCGAATCCAGCGGCAGGATGCCTTTGGACCACAGCGAGCCCTGGAACGTCTCGTAGGCACCGCGCTCGTCGGCCAGATCGCAAGAGGCCTGGATCGCGTAGTAGCTGACGGCTTCCATGGAGCGGTCGGCGAATTCGACGGCAGCGTCGGAACCGTAGGCGATGTGCTGCAGGTACAGCGCGTCCTGGAAGCCCATGATGCCCAGACCGACCGGACGGTGGCGCAAGTTGGAGTTCTTCGCCTGCGGCACTGAGTAGTAGTTGATGTCGATCACGTTATCGAGCATGCGAACCGCGACGTCGATGGTGCGCTTGAGCTTGTCGCTGTCCAGCTTGCCATTGACGATGTGGTTCGGCAGGTTGATCGAGCCCAGGTTGCAGACCGCGATCTCGTCCTTGTTGGTGTTCAGGGTGATCTCGGTGCACAGGTTCGAACTGTGGACCACGCCCACGTGCTGCTGCGGCGAACGCAGGTTGCACGGGTCTTTGAAGGTCAGCCATGGGTGGCCGGTTTCAAACAGCATGGACAGCATTTTGCGCCACAGGTCTTTGGCCTGGATGGTCTTGAACAGCTTGACCTTGCCCGGGTACTCGGTCAGCGCTTCGTAGTATTCGTAGCGCTCTTCGAAGGCTTTACCGGTCAGGTCGTGCAGGTCCGGGACTTCGGATGGCGAGAACAGGGTCCACTTGCCGTCGTCGAAGACGCGCTTCATGAACAGGTCGGGGATCCAGTTGGCGGTGTTCATGTCGTGGGTACGACGACGATCATCACCGGTGTTCTTGCGCAGCTCGATGAACTCTTCGATGTCCATGTGCCAGGTTTCCAGGTAGGCACAGACAGCGCCTTTGCGCTTGCCGCCCTGGTTCACGGCTACTGCGGTGTCGTTGACCACTTTCAGGAAGGGTACGACGCCCTGGGATTTGCCGTTGGTGCCCTTGATGTACGAACCCAGCGCGCGAACCGGAGTCCAGTCGTTGCCCAGACCGCCTGCGAATTTGGACAGCATGGCGTTGTCGTGGATGGCGTGGTAAATGCCCGACAGGTCATCCGGAACGGTGGTCAGGTAGCAGCTCGACAGCTGTGGACGCAGGGTGCCGGCGTTGAACAGGGTCGGGGTCGAGGCCATGTAGTCGAAGGACGACAACAGGTTGTAGAACTCGATGGCGCGGTCTTCACGGGCTTTCTCTTCGATTGCCAGGCCCATGGCCACGCGCATGAAGAAGATCTGCGGCAGTTCGAAACGCACGCCATCCTTGTGGATGAAGTAACGGTCGTACAGGGTCTGCAGGCCCAGGTAGGTGAACTGCTGGTCACGCTCGTGGTTGATCGCCTTGCCCAGTTTTTCCAGGTCGAATTCGGCCAGGACCGGGTTCAGCAGCTCGTACTCGATACCTTTGGCGACGTAAGCCGGCAGGGCCTTGGCGTACAGGTCGGCCATCTCGTGGTGAGTGGCGCTCTCGGCGACGTTGAGGAAGCCCAGGCCTTCGGCACGCAGGGTGTCCATCAAGAGGCGCGCGGTCACGAACGAGTAGTTCGGCTCGCGTTCAACGAGGGTACGCGCGGTCATCACCAGCGCGGTGTTGACGTCGGTCAGCGCGACGCCGTCGTAGAGGTTTTTCAGGGTTTCGTTCTGGATCAGGTTGGCGTCGACTTCAGCCAGGCCTTCACACGCTTCGGTGACGATGGTGTTCAGACGGCCCATGTCCAGTGGCACCAGGCTGCCGTCTTTGGCAGTGATGCGGATCGATGGGTGAGCCTGAACCGGCGCTTCGCCGCCACGACCGGCACGCTCTTTGGAGCGGTCGTTACGGTAGATCACGTAGTCGCGAGCCACTTTTTGCTCGCCAGCGCGCATCAGCGCCAGTTCTACCTGATCCTGGATTTCTTCGATGTGGATGGTGCCGCCCGAAGGCATGCGACGCTTGAAGGTCGCGGTGACCTGTTCGGTCAGGCGGGCAACGGTGTCGTGGATACGCGACGACGCAGCGGCAGTGCCGCCTTCAACTGCGAGGAAAGCCTTGGTGATGGCGACGGTGATCTTGTCATCGGTGTACGGAACAACGGTGCCGTTACGCTTGATCACACGCAGCTGACCCGGTGCGGTCGCGGACAGGTCCTGCTGGGTCGCACCTGTCTGCGGCGCAGGGGCCGGCGAGTTCTCGCGAGTTGTGTCTGTTTGCATGGGTGTCTCCACGTTCTCTATGTTTGTTTGGGCACTGTTGAGGTACCCACCGTTCCGTCTTGAGGCAGTTGACCGACGAGCGTCGGTCCAATGACTTCAAAACGGATGGGAAGGCTGAAGGATTGCCAACCCTGGCTTTGAAGTCCAAAAGGGTGCGGCTCTGTGGCTTGGCACCCTTATAAAAGCGTGTTCAATATGCGTTTTTCATGTTGCAACACTTGTACCGTAACGCGCAGATCATGAAGCGTACTGTCTGCCATTCGCGTGTGAGCGGTCAGGCGGTGAAACAGGGGGTGTGTCAACCCGTTTGGCGCGAGAAAAAGGCTTGAAATCTCTTGGTCACTTGTGTTTGGTTTTTCTGCCAAACCCCTACATGTAGGGTCTGGCTGAGCAACGAGGTACTAGATTATGTGCTCGTGACACTAAATGCAACGTACGAGCTGTGGATAAGTCTGTGTGTAATGTGTGTGGGAATTGGGGAAATCACGCGTAGGCCGCGTAGTCACTGGGATGGACCGCCGATCACTGTTTTTTGCACGGATATTTAGACCAGGCGGTTTTTTCAGGGGTGGGAAACCAGTCACAGAAAAATGCCTGGGTGAGTGGCCGCAGCACGTTGTTAGAATCGCCGCCATCACCGCTCGCTTCTCTATCTATAAGAACAACCCGGGAGAGACACACCGTGCAGCAAGAGCCCTGGCAGGTGCTGATCGTCGAGGATGACCTTCGGCTGGCCGAACTGACCCGCGATTACCTCGAAAGCAACGGCCTCAAGGTTTCCCTCGAAGGCGACGGCGCGCGGGCGGCGCAGCGCATTGTCGATGAGCAGCCGGACCTGGTGATCCTCGACCTCATGCTGCCCGGCGAGGATGGCCTGAGCATCTGCCGCAAGGTACGCAACCAGTACGACGGGCCGATTCTGATGCTGACCGCGCGCACCGATGACAGCGATCAGGTACAGGGCCTGGACATGGGCGCCGACGATTTCGTCTGCAAGCCCGTGCACCCTCGGGTGTTGCTGGCGCGCATTCATGCCCTGTTGCGACGCAGCGACACCGCTGAACCTGCAGCGCAGGCATCCCGGCGTCTGGTCTTCGGCCCGCTGACGGTGGACAACGCCCTGCGCGAAGCCTGGCTCAACGAGCAGACCATCGAGCTGACCAGCGCCGAATTCGACCTGTTATGGCTATTGGTGACCAACGCCGGGCGCATTCTGTCCCGCGAGGAGATCTTCACGGCCCTGCGCGGCGTTGCCTACGACGGCCAGGACCGCTCCATCGATGTGCGTATTTCCAAGATCCGCCCCAGAATCGGTGACGACCCCATCCATCCGCGCCTGATCAAGACCGTGCGCAACAAGGGCTATCTGTTCGTGCCCGAAGCGGCCAGGGACATGACCCCGTTCATGCTCAACGGTTAAGGCATGAACTCCATTTTCCTGCGTATTTATGGCGGCATGCTGGGCGTGCTGGTGTTGGTCGCGCTGTTGGGCGTGCTGACGCTGCACGTGGCCAACAAGGTGCGCGGCGAGCAGTATCGCGAGCAACTGGCCCACGGCACCTTCACCCTGATGGCCGACAATCTCAAGGCGATGGGCAGCATCGAGCGCACCCGCGCCCTGGCGATGTGGGAGCGCTTGCTGGGCATTCCGCTGATGTTGGAAACCAGCGAGCAGGCGCATCTGGACGGCGGCGCGCGCAATCGCCTGAGCCGCGGCCAGGTGGTGGTGGAGCAGACCGGCCCTCACGCCGCGCGGGTGTTTTGTGAGGTCGAACCAAGCGTGTCCGGCCAGCCCGGCAGTGGGCTGTTGCTGACTGGCGAGGTGCAGCAGATCAGCGAGCAGCTGGCCCGGGCAACGATCTTTCTGCTGCTCGATGAACTGGTGCGTTTCCCTGTCGATGAGCAGCCGACTCGCCTGGAAAACCTGCGCCTGAGCAAAGGCTTTGGTTTCGACATGCACCTGATCAAGCTTGAGCAGGTCGATGTCGACGATGACCAGCGTCGCCGCATCGACGAGGGTGACACGGTGATGGCGCTGGGCAAGGGCGGCGATTCGATCCGCGTGCTCTCGGGCGTGGGCAAAACCCCGTGGGTGCTGGAGATCGGCCCGCTGTATCAGCTCAACCCTTATCCGCCCGAGCTGCTGGTGGTGATCGCGTTTCTCGGCCTGTGCCTGATCGGGCTGGTGGTGTATCTGCTGGTGCGGCGTCTGGAGCATCGTCTGCGTGGGCTGGAGGCGGCGGCCACGCAGATCGCTCAGGGCAGCCTCAAAACCCGCGTGCCGGAAACCGGCGCTGACTCGGTAGGGCGTCTGGCCTCGGCATTCAACGGCATGGCCGAGCATTTGCAGCGTTCGCTAACCATCCAGCGCGAGCTGGTGCGGGCGGTGTCCCACGAGCTGCGCACCCCGGTCGCACGCCTGCGCTTTGGCCTTGAGATGGTCAGCGACGCCAGCACCGCCGAGGCGCGGCACAAGTACCTGGTGGGCATGGACAACGACATTCAGGACCTCGACAAGCTGGTGGACGAGATGCTGACCTACGCGCGTCTGGAGCAGGGCTCGCCGACCTTGAGCTTCCAGCGCATCGACCTCGACGCCCTGATCAACCAGGTGATCGCTGAGCTCGCGCCCTTGCGCGGCAACGTGCGGGTCACTCGGGGCACCTGTCTTTCGGTCAACGATGACCCTTCCGATGTGCCGCAGGCCTGGGTCGAGGCCGAGCCGCGTTATCTGCATCGGGCGTTGCAGAACCTGGTGAGCAACGCCATGCGTCATGCCGAATCCGAGGTGCGGATTGGCTTTCAGTTGAGTCAGGTGCGCTGCCGTATCGATGTCGAAGACGATGGCCCCGGTGTGCCGGAAAGCGCCTGGGAGCGGATTTTCACCCCGTTCATGCGCCTGGACGACAGCCGCACGCGGGCATCGGGCGGGCATGGTCTGGGCTTGTCGATCGTACGGCGGATCATTCATTGGCACGCCGGGCGCGCATTGATCGGCCGCAGCCAGGCCTTGGGTGGCGCGTGTTTCAGCCTCGCCTGGCCGCGTCAGCAGGGTGATGTGTGAGCCACGGTTTATTCGAGGGGCCACTGGCCGTGTTCGGCAAAACCAGATTGTGCGATGAGGCGCGGCCCGTGTTGGCGCTGCCTGAGCTGTTGCGTGATGAAAGGCTGGATCGCCTGTTGCTCAAGGTTTATGGCGCAGAACTGATGCCCGACAAGTTGCCCGTGCTGGTGTCGCAGTGGTTCAAGTTCTACTCGATGCAGCTGATTCCGCCGGTGGTGGTGGCCAGCTTGATGCACGGCGTGGGTTGGCCGTTGCAGTTGGATCGGCTGGGGTTTGCCTTGCATGAGCGGGGTGTTCTGGATGGAGTGAGGTTTGCGGGGGAGGCGTTTCAAACGTCGCATTCATCTGATCCGTTCGAACGGTTCGCGCCGCTGCTGGATAACCTGCAACAGGTCATCGAGCGTCTCAGCGGGTATGGCGAGGTCGCGACAGGGGTGTTGTGGGGCACGGCCGGGGATTATCTGGAGACCTGCCTGCGGCAACTGGCCGAGGTGGATCGTGAAGCGAGCGACATCGGCTACGGCCTGTTGCGCCAACGCCTGCGAACGGATGGGCGGCGTAATCCGCTGTTCAACGCCATTGCCTATAAACAGGGGCCAGGTGGGCAGCCCCTGAGACAGCGACGCAGTTGCTGTTTGAGCCATAGGGTCGAGTGGGTGGGGCGGTGTGAGCATTGTCCGTTGGCGGGCTAGGCCGCAACCGCCACCAAACTCAACAACTGCCCCCCCTCCACACTGAACTGCGCCTGCAATTCCTTGCCGCTGTGCCACTCCTCGGACAGATCCATCTTCAACCGCAACCGCGCGTTGCCGTTTTTCGACCATTCCAGCAATTCGGCGTCTTCGAAATAGAAGCGCTTGAGCACGAGGGGGTAGAGCGCCTTGAACAACGCTTCCTTGAGGGAAAAAGTCAGGGTCACGAGCTGCGCGATCTGTTGTTCAGGCCCGGCGGCCATGCGTTGCAGTTCAGGGGCGGTGAGGATTTCTCCTGCCAGCCGCGTGGCCCGTTCGCTGCTCATCACCTGCTCGACGTCCATGCCCAGCCCGCGCCAGTGTTGTTTGCTGGCGACGATGGCGGCGGCCCAGCCGGTGCTGTGGGTAATCGAGCCGCACAGATCCTGTGGCCAGACCGGCGCGCGGTCATCACCAATCAGGGGCACGTGCTGACGGCCGTCGAGTCGACACATCGCTTCCCGCGCGCACAGGCGGCCGGCAAGGAATTCGGTCTGGCGCTTGGCCACCGAGCGTTGAATGCTCGCCGGCGGTTCGATGAGGCAGCGTTGAAAATCGCCCTCGGCCAGTTGGTGAGGGTCGAACGGGCTGCTCACCAGCACCACGTTGGCCAGCGCCTGGGGCAGTGGCCAGTGGGAAGTGAGGGTGGGGCAGCACGGCGGGAGGGGCGTGGTTGGGCTCATGGTCAGCATTTTGCCGGGGCAGGCGAGGCAAGGAAAGCGGCAATCCTGCGGGACGCCGCTTCGGGTCTAAGTGTCAGCGGCTTGGCTTCAGCTTCATCCGCAGCATCGGGTACGGACGACCCAAGCCGTCCACTTCAGAGCGCCCGATCACTTCAAAGCCCTGCTTTTCATAAAAGCCCAGCGCCTGCGGGTTCTGTTCGTTGACGTCCAGTTCGGTCACCTGGAACTGCTCGATCGCATAGTCCAGTAGCTTCTTGCCCAGGCCCATCCCCCGATAATCCGGGGCGATGAACAGCATCTCCAGCTTGCCGGGGCTGGTGCCGCCGAAGCCGGTGATGTGCAGTTGCGAGTCGCGGGTGCAGAACAGGTTCACGGCATCCAGATACTGGGTTTCCAGCAGGTTGCGCAGCAGGGTGATGTAGTTTTCAGGCAGAAAGTCGTGGGTCGCGCGAACCGAGGCCTCCCAGAGTCGGGCCAGTTCGGCGTAATCGTGTTGCTTGGGCAGGTAAATGACCGAGTGGTGGGCCATGTCGCCTCTTCTCCTTTTTTATCGTTGTCCTGATGTGGAGACGATAGTCAGAAAAAACAAACCCCGCCGTTTGAAGGGCGGGGTTGTTGTGAGGCGCGAGGCGTGGGGACGCTTATACGGGCTCAGCCCACAGGTCGTACTCATCGGCATCGACCACGCGGCACATGACCTTGTCGCCTGGCTTGAGGTCGCGGTCGCTTTCGACGAACACGTTGCCGTCGATTTCCGGGGCATCGAAGAACGAACGGCCAACGAAGCCTTGCTCGTCCACTTCGTCGATCAGCACTTCGATTTCCTTGCCGATCTTCATTTGCAGACGCGCTGCGCTGATGGCCTGTTGATGGGACATGAAGCGGTCCCAGCGTTCCTGCTTGACGTCGTCCGGCACGATGGGCGCGTCCAGCAGGTTGGCCGGTGCGCCTTCAACCGGCGAGTACTGGAAGCAACCCACGCGGTCGAGCTGCGCTTCGGTCAGCCAGTCCAGCAGGTACTGGAAGTCTTCTTCGGTTTCGCCGGGAAAGCCGACGATGAAGGTCGAACGGATGATCAGGTCCGGGCACTGCTCGCGCCATTTCTTGATGCGCGCCAGGGTCTTGTCTTCGAAGGCCGGGCGCTTCATCAGCTTGAGGATTTTCGGGCTTGCGTGCTGGAACGGGATGTCCAGGTAGGGCAGGATCTTGCCCTCGGCCATCAACGGGATGATCTCGTCGACGTGTGGGTACGGGTAGACGTAGTGCATGCGCACCCACACGCCCAGCGAGCTCAGTGCCACGCAGAGTTCGGTCATGCGCGTCTTGACCGGCTGGCCGTTCCAGAAACCGGTGCGGTATTTGACGTCGACGCCGTAGGCGCTGGTGTCCTGGGAGATGACCAGCAGCTCCTTGACGCCGGCCTTGACCAGACGCTGGGCTTCGTCGAGCACGTCACCCACCGGGCGGCTGACCAGCTTGCCGCGCATCGACGGAATGATGCAGAAACTGCAGCTGTGGTTG
>CAURWS010000078.1:0-10388 GCA_963528485.1 uncultured Pseudomonas sp.
CCCGCGGCGCAAAAGCCTTTGCCTGGGTAATTTCCCGCACATGGGTCGTTACAAGACCGACCACGCCTGGCTGCTGCAGGCGAACGGCGACGTGTTTTTCGAGGCTTACATCGAACACAGCGCCCATCAATGGAAACGCCAGGTACTCACCGAGCAGCTGGCGCTGGCCGATCAGGCCTGAGGTGGGCTGACTGTATCCTTGCGTTCCGACTTGCCCAGACACAGCGACAGCACGAACGGCATCCACACCACCATCCACATGGCGCGCGCCCGACCGAACACGGTAAACACGTCAAATTGCACCGCGACCGTGGCGAACACCCAGATCATCAGGATGGCCATGCCCAGTGCCTCATTGCGGTGACGCCAGGCGCGCAAGCCCAGCCACAGCCATAACACGCCCCACAGCACTGTGAACGGAATGCCATATTGCACGGCGGTGTCGAGTATCAGGTTGTGGCAATGGCCAAAGACAACACCACCGGCCGACACTTCATAATCACTGCTCAGACCAATACCCAGCCACGGCCGCTGGTGGATCAGATCGATGGCGCCCTTGATCAGCAGCAGACGCTCGGAGTCACCCCGCTGCAGGATCGACGGCTCAAAGATGGCCAAGGCGCCGGCTGCGACCAGCGCCAGGATCGCGAGGGTGCGGTAGAACCGTCCGCCGCCCAGCAGCACAACCACCCCGGCCACGGCCATCAGCGAAACGATCGAACCGCGGCTTCCGGTCATGATGACGAAAACGACTGAACACGCCTGAAGCAGCGCCCAAATGACGCGCCCACTGACTTTCTGCGGCCACCATGTGCAACTGAGTACCACCAGTGCGGCGATGGTGTAACCGGCCGGATTGGGGTTATCCATGAAGCCGCCGAACCCGTACATGCGGTCGATCCCACGCATCGGATAGGCAATCAGAGCCGCCATGGAGTAAAGCCCCGCCAGCCCCCCCCACAGAATCATCATGCTCTGCAAAGGCCGATTGAACGTCCGCCCCCAGACGATCCAGCCCAGGATCAGCATGAGAAAGAACAGTTCGCGCTTGATAATGGTCAGGTAGCGGTCCGCCCCGGCGCTCCACGTCAGCGAAACCAGCGACCAGGCGAACAGCAACAAAAACAGCCACAACTCGCGCCGATTGAGCACCGTGTGGCGAAACTCATGAAAATAACGAGCGATCAGGTATAGACAGGGCAGGTAAACGAACGCCGTCAGCAGCCAGCTGTAAAACTTCATCGTAGGCGTAAGCAAGACGCCAGCGACACTCCAGAACAAACCGAACGCCAGCACAACACCCGCCATGCCAAGGTGGTCGCTGATGGAACGAAGCTGTTCGCTGCCTTGTGAGAAAACCCGATGGACCCACGGTTGATTGTGTAGAGACTGACTCACTGTGCACCTTTGGGCTTACGGTACTTGAATACAAAATGCCTGAATCGCTTCCACGTCACGCGATTCCAGCGGCGCACCGGTATGCTGGCGAACAGCCCGCGGGCGAATGGCTTGTCCGCCACGACCGACTCCTTCAGCGCCTTGTTGATGATCGCCAGGCGGCCCGCTTCGTAGGCTGGATTATCGCGGTAAGCCTCGATCACTTTCAGGTCGTAGATCAACTGACTTTTGTATGCAGTTTTGGAAATATTGGTGTCGTGACGCCGGTACAGCGTGACCCGGTCCGGAAGAATGTGCACCTGATAGCCTGCCTTGGCGATGCGCAGGGTCATCTGGAAATCCTGAACCTTGATCGTGGGGTCATAGCCGCCCACCTTGTCGATGGCCTCGCGGCGATACATGGCCACCGGCCCTCCGACGGCATAGGCGTCTGCCAGCAACTCGTCGAAACTCCAGCGCTGCACCACCCCCTGGCTGGCCACTTTATGCTTGAGGGGTTTGCCATTGGAGTCGATGTAGATGACTTTTGCGCCTAGCAACCCGACTTCCGGATGCTCCTGCATGTAGCTCACCTGACGGCGAATCCGCCCGGCCAGCATGACGTCATCGGAATCGTGGGTCAGCACCAGGTCGCCGCGCGCATGGCTCAAAGCACAATTAAGCGCAGCGCTGACACCCTGGTTGTCCTGCTGATAGAACTGAAAACCATGAACACGACGCAGCGCTTCGATTTTCTCGGCGCTTGCGTCGGTCGAACCATCGTTGACGACGATCAGCTCAAAATTCTCGTAGTCCTGCTCCAGCACGCTGCGCAGAGACTCTTCGATGTAACGTTCATGGTTGAAACACGGCACTAAAATCGAGACTAATGGCCATTTCATACCCGCACTCGGTCCTGGGCTTCTTGCTGCGCCTTCAATAGCCAACCCCCTGAACGCTGGCGACGGGTGCTGTGGCAACCTGACAATGAGAAAAATGGCATGCGGAAGCTATCTAGCTTTAAATTAGTATGATTATTTTCAGCGCAAAAAACGTTCAAATCAAATTCCCAGCACTGCCCGCAGCTTCTCGAAACCGCTTATTGGAGCCTGCACCCGCAGTGCAGGTTCCAGCTCTCGAACAATCCTCTCACCAATGGCCCCAAAGCTGAACTGCGACACTGCCAGATCACGTCCGTTGACTGCAATACGCGCGGCCAGTGCCGGATCGTTGCGCAGGATCGCCAGCTTCTCCTGCAACTGCGGGATATCGCTGTAGAACACCACGTTGTGCATGTCCTGCAGGCCCAGGGCACGGTTCTCGGCCTCACCCTGATCATAGGCAAACAGCACGCAGCCGCAGGCCATGGCTTCAAAGTTCTTGATCATGTATTCGCCCATGCCCACGTCGGCACTGACGAAAAAGCGAATGCGGTTCAGGGTATCGCAATATTCCTCGCCGGATTTGGTGCGGGTCACGACCAGCGTTTCCACGCGCCCCAATTCGTCGAGCAAAGCCTTTCGGCCACTGTAGGCGACACTGTTGGTGCTGCCGACGAACGCCAGCTCGATATCCCGCTCGCGGCCCTGATCGGCCAGCAGGGTCTGGTCATACCCTTTGGGCACGAAGACGGCGTCGAAGCCCTCTTCTCGCAGGCGCTCGCTAACCACAAAGCCCGAGCTGAGCACGCGCACCCAAGGCAGCTTGCGGTAATGCGCGCTGAACTTGCCGGTGTACTTGCAGGGGATGTAGTTCTGATAGGCGTCATGCTCAAGGATGACCAGATTGGGCACCGTGCGGATGAAACCGGCCTGGCGAATCTCCTGCTTGAAGCGCAGAAAAAACACGATACGGTCGTACTTCGTGACGTCCACATGCTGGCGGAAATAGCGCCGCAGGTTGCGCTGCTCGTCAGAACTCAACCAACGCAGGTCGCAATCGCAGCTGGCAGCAACGCCGTCATACAGACGATCCAGAATCGCGCGTTGCTCTTTCTGGACCAGAAATAGAACCTTCATGGGCTTCCTTATCAAACCGGATCACGCTCAGCCCGGCCGCTCAATCCTGCAGCGAGGGTATGAGGGCGATCAGAGCTCTCTGCGCCAGAACAACTCGTGACGACGCACGGCCTTTCTGAAAAATTCGTTTTCGCCTTCAGCGGGCCACTGCCGCCCCGCCAAAACCTTTTGCAGCCAGCGGCGTACGCGACGCTTGAGCGGCGCCGGCGGCTGCAGGTCATGCATCATACCCAAGGCCATGGCCTTGTCTCGCTGTTGTTCGATATTCAGCTCGATGCTGTACGGCACCAGCACCTGCGCCGCGTCGAACACCGGCGGCAGCGACACGCCGCTGTAGGCATTGCCCATTGGCCAGCGGTCGTTGTCGTGAAGGTGATTGGCGTAGCCGAGAATGACACGGGGCTGCCACTCAAGCCCCTGCAACGCCTCAAGCACGGCGGCTTGCGAGCAGATGTGATCGGGATGCGGATCGATGGTGCCGTGGGGCATGACCAGCACCTCCGGCTTTGCCTGACTCAACAACGCGCGCAGGTCCGCGATCAGGTTGTTCCAGGTTGGGGCGCCATCGGCATCGCCGGGCAAGGCCATGCCATTGAACTGCCGGAAAATTCGCGTATCGCTCAAATCGGCCTCACGTGAGGCGATCGGCTGATCCGGTGCAGCCTGCATGGCGGGAAGCTGGAGACAGAAATACCCCAGCTGCACGCAGCGCGACTCCGGCACGCCCGCCCAGCGCGGCACGGTGATGCTGTCCCAGGCGCGTAGACGGCCTTTCAAGCGAGCCGCTTCAGGTCGGCTCATGCCCATTTGCTGATAGTGCTCGGCTTCGATTTCACCGGCGGTCAGGGTCACGATCCAGCTTTCATCGGCCTGGCTGTACAGCCCGAAGGCCGCAAGCTCGGCGTCATCGGCGTGGGGCGCGATGACCATCACGCGTTGGCGCCGCACATCGTCGTGGCGGAACGACCAGAAACGTGGCTGCCCCTGAATGCGGCAGTGACGCCCGCGAAGGCGCAGCTCGCCCGACATGAGTGCCGCCTGAAAACCGCTGAGATTGAGGTAACGCAACCCGCTGACGCCACGCTCGAACGCCTGACTGTCGCCAAGCCCCGCACCGCTCAGTTCGATGCTCGGGTCGAAGAAACGCCCCAGCCACGAGCTCTTGATCGACAGGCCCAGCACCAGGGTTTCGCTGCCGGTCAGCTCGGGAGTTTGCTCGAACGCCAGCAGATCTCCCTGCAAACGCACACCCGCCACTTCGTTCTGCGCAGGTAGCTGGTACTGATAGTCCTCGCCCGGCGAATAAAACAGGTGATCGGAAAACCAGGCCTCGTGGGCGACCCAACCCAGAACCGCCAGCACCAGCGGCAGCCACCAGGCGACCAGCACACCGACCACCACCAGCAGCACCAATGCCACCAGCAAGGCCACGCGCTTGTCGCGGCGGTGGCGCTTGAGCAGTTCCTGTTTGCGGCTCAAATCTGAAACACCGGTATGGGGTTGCACCAACGATCCTTGTACTCACGATCGGCGCGACCGAAGGAAAATCGCAGCGCCTTGCTCCGCGCGCGCGCATCTTCCCAGGCGCTCTGCGTGTTGAGAAAGCTCAACACGCTGCCCGGGCTGAAGTCGCGGGTTTCGGGGTCAACGCCACCGTTGATGTATTCGATGCTGATCCACTCAGGTGCCTCGACGCGGTAAATCAGCTGGATGGCGATAGGCGCGTCATTAAGAAAAATGACCGAACCGATCAGCAGCTCGCGTAACAGCTCGACCACATCGGCCATACGCTCGGCGCCAGTGGCGGCAAAGCCCCAGCGACGCTGGAACAGATCGCAGTACATGCGCGCGATTTCGGCGCTGGGAAAATCGGTGATCGGATGTACAACGCCGCCCGCCTCTTCAAGCAGGCGCAGTTCGCGGCGCTGGTTGTAGCGGAATTTCTTCGACAGGTCTTCGGGGGTGCGGGCCATGGCCAGGGATTCGGCCTGAGGCTTGAGCGTCGCGATGCGCCCCTGATTCAACTCGGACAGATAGCGCCCGGCATGACGCAACGGCACCTGGGCGTCGAAGGCCGCGGGCAGGATCAACTCGGCATTGCCCAGGTCGAACAGGCCCTTCTTGCCGTGGCTTTTAAGCACGTCCTTTGACAGCGCCAGCGAGCGGCCCCAGGTCGGGATCGCGGCCTTCAATTCGCCGTTGTGCTCCCAACCCAGATAACGCACCGGGATTTCAGCCAGAGCCGCCAGACGCTCGACCACCAACGGATGCGTCGCGACGCTGCCGCCGAAACGCTGCCAGGCCTGTTCATAGGCTGGCGCATCGATCAGCGTCCAGCCACGTTCGCGCCAGGCTTGAAAGCGATTGAGCATCAGGCCTCCGCCGTCAGGTCGGTGACTTGCGGCAAGCGCCAGAACACCTTGCGAACCGCCTCGTCGGAGAATCGCTGGCGCAGCTGCTCCAGCATCATCTCGGCGCAGGACTGGCGTTGCTCGTCATCGAGGCGCGACAGGTGAATCAGCCCTTGAGCCAGATGTTCGGCATCGCCCAGCGGAAACAGGATGCCCGTGCCTTCGACGACTTCCTTCGCGCCACCGGCAGCCGTTGCAATCAACGGCACACCCGCGACCATCGCCTCGAGCAGGACCATGCCGAAAGGCTCGTGATCGGAGCTCAGGGCAAAAGCGTCGAATGCCTTGTAGTAACGGCTGGCATGAGGAATCTGACCCAGTAGCAGGACCTGCCGACCGATGCCCAGTTCCATTGCCAGTTCTTTGAGGTCCTGCTCCAGACGGCCCTTGCCCAGAATCACCAGCGCGCTGTTGGCAGGCAGGTTGGGCAGAGCCTGAGCAAACCCGCGCAGCAGCGTGGCCTGATCCTTGTCCGGATGCAGGCGACCGACGTTGCCGACGATCCAGGCATCCTGCGCCAGCCCCAAGGCTTCGCGGGCTTGCTGGCGCGGCAGCTGCGCGGCGGCGAGGGCCTGAACATCGATGCGGTTGTACAGCGTCTGGATTCGGCCGGTCGGCCATTTCGGCAGGCACTTGCGCATGTCGTCGCGCACCGCATCGGACACGCCGAGCAGGCTCAAACGCATGCGGAACAGGTGAGCGAACAGTTTGCGGCTGCGACGCTGATAATCGCCGAAGGCGTGATGCACACCGATCACCGGCAAACGAGTTGCCAGCAAGGCGATGTAGATCGGCTTGAAGCGATGGGCGATGCAGAACGCGAAATTCCGGGAGGCCGCGATCTTGCGCAGGTCGCCAATGGCGCCCAGCTTCAGGCCACGAATGGCCTTGGAGCTGTATTCCATGAACAGCACTTCGTCCGAGGCGCAGCCAGCGGCCACGTCAGGGTCGGCAGCGCCGGTCAGGAATACCGTGGTAACCCGGTATCCCTGACCGGCGAACAGGCTGGCGTATTGACGGGCACAGTCCAGAAACGGCCCGTCATAGCCGTGGCAGAACTGCAGCACATGGCGCTCAGCCGAGCGTGTCATAGGTGTCCGCGCCGTCTTTGACTACCAGAATGTCTTCCATGATCCGGTATTGCAGGTCCGAGCCGAAGAACATGTTCAGGGCATCGGTCGGTGAGCAAATCATCGGTTCGCCACGACGGTTGAGCGAGGTGTTCAGCGACACGCCGTTGCCGGTCAGGTTTTCCAGCGCCTTCATCATGTCGTAGTAGCGCGGGTTGTATTCGCGCTTGAGCACCTGGGCGCGGGACGTGCCGTCTTCGTGGACGACTTCCGGCACGCGGGTCTTCCACTCTTCAGCCACTTCGAAGGTGAAGGTCATGAACGGCGCCGGGTGATCGATCTTGATCATCTGCGGGGCGACGGTGTCGAGCATCGATGGGCAGAAAGGTCTCCAGCGCTCGCGGAACTTGATCTGATGGTTGATGCGGTCGGCCACGCCAGCGACGCTCGGGCAACCGATGATCGAACGACCACCCAGTGCACGCGGACCAAACTCCATGCGGCCCTGGAACCAGGCCACCGGGTTGCCGTCGACCATGATTTTGGCGATCTGCTCGGGCATGTTGTCCAGCTTGCGCCATTTTGGCTGGCTCGGGTGACGGGCGCAGGCCGCGATCACGTCTTCGTTGCTGTACGAAGGGCCGAGGTAGACGTGTTCCATCTTCTCGACCGGCACGCCGCGAGCGTGGGAAACGTAAGCCGCAGCACCGACCGCAGTACCGGCGTCGCCGGACGCAGGTTGCACGAACAGCTCCTTGACCTCGGGACGAGCGATGATCTTCTGGTTCAGCTTGACGTTCAGCGCACAGCCGCCGGCGAAGGCGATCTTGCCGGTTTCCTTGAGGATGTCACCCAGGTAGTGATCCATCATCTGCAGCGCCAGCTTCTCGAACAGCGCCTGCATGCTGGCCGCGTAGTGGATGTAAGGCTCGTCGGCGATGTCGCCTTCGCGCTTTGGACCCAGCCACTCGATCAGTTTTGGCGAGAAGTAGAAGCCCTTGCCCTTCTCTTTATAGCGGCGCAGGCCGATGACATTGGCGTACTCGGTGTTGATCACCAGTTCGCCGTTCTCAAAGCTGGCCAGTCGCGAGAAGTCATATTTGCTGGCGTCGCCATACGGCGCCATGCCCATGACCTTGAATTCGCCGTCGAGCATCTCGAAACCGAGGAACTCGGTGATCGCGCCGTACAGACCGCCCAGGGAATCAGGGTCGAAGAATTCCTTGATCTTGTGAATCTTGCCGTTTTCGCCGTAGCCGAAGAACGTGGTGGCGTATTCACCCTTGCCGTCGATACCCAAGATCGCGGTTTTCTCTTTGAAACCGGAGCAGTGGTAGGCGCTGGAGGCGTGAGCCAGGTGGTGCTCGACCGGCTCGATCTTGACCTTTTTCGGGTCGAAACCCAGTTGTTCGAGGCACCAGACGATCTTGTTCCGGTAGCGCTTGTAGCGGCGGTTACCCATCAGGATGGCGTCAAGGGCGCGATCCGGGGCGTACCAGTAGCGCTTGGCGTAGTGCCAGCGCGCTTCACCGAACAGGCTGATCGGCGCGAACGGGATGGCCACCACGTCGACATCGGAAGGCTTGATGCCCGCCTGTTCAAGGCAGAACTTCGCCGACTCGTAGGGCATGCGGTTCTTTGCGTGCTTGTCGCGCACGAAGCGCTCTTCTTCGGCGGCCGCGATCAGCTTGCCGTCGATGTACAAGGCCGCGGAAGGATCATGGCTAAGGGCGCCGGACAGGCCAAGGATCGTCAATGCCACTAGGTCTAGCCTCTCAAGTCTGCAGCAGGCGGCGTACGCCTGATAAATAAGGTGCGCCTGCGCAAGTGCGGCGGGCAGCTAAAGGGCGGGATTATAGCGTAATGAAACGGGATATGGCGCGGGGCGAACAAAACCGCCGCGCAGCCCTGCCGCACACCCAAACACCTCCCCAAGCGACAACCGCCTGCATCAAGAACCACTGTCGGCGATCTTGCCCAACAGGGTGCACTACATATCTACCGCCTTTTGCTGACAGATACGTGATTGATTGCCCCCATGAACCTTGCGGTCTTTCCGCGTCATGGATGCCCTGCCCGGCAGGGCCAATCAGGAACACGACATCATGCAGATTTTTACCCCCGTGCGGGCCAGCCCCGCGCTCACCCACCCCGATGCCGCCAGCGCACTCAAACGCCTGGCCGAGTCCGCCACCGGCGTCGAGGCCGAGCTCCGGCAACTGCCCACCGCCCCGTCGCCCTTGCTCGACGCATTGAAAACAGACGACACCGATCAGAAAGAACAGCCACTCGACGCGCTGCAGGAACAGCTCGATGCTTACTGGCGGGCGCCGGGCGCAACGAACGCGCGTCGTCGGCAGCGCTTGATCGAGCTGTTCAAGCAGTGCCTTGAGGACGAGATCACGCTCAAGTCCCACGAAAACGACCTGCCGCCAGACGCCACGCAGTGCCTGCCCGGCAACGACGCCAGCGTCCAGACCTGCTCGCTGCACATCCTCATCGACGAACAGACGCCCGTGGAAATCCACGGCGCGCTGGTCATGACCGCAGCATCCGGGCGTACGCTGCTCGCCCTGCCCGGCAGTGGCCTGACAGCATTCGCTACGCAGCAGTCCATGGTCGAAACCGTAGTCGACTGGCTCAATGACAAAACGCTGCGATGGGGCCTGCTGATCAACGCCGAACAGCGCCATCAGGACGCCATTTTTGCCGTCACTGATGACCCGGACCTGCACCTTGAGACAGTCACGCTTGCCGATGTGCAGCTGCGCACCCTCACCGGCGACCCTTATCGCCACGTCATTCAGAGGCTGATCGAAAAGCAGCGGGCTGACCTGCACCATGTCTGCGGCAACGGCCTGAATGCCAACCCTGACCTGCACGCCAGCCAGATCGAAGGGGCCCTGGGCATGCCTGGCCTGTTCGGTCCCTCGGCGATGCTGGAGCGTCGCGAACTGCTGCTGGCCGAGCGCAAGGCACGAACGGCCCTGCCGGACTGGATCAAGCGTGCGTCCAAAGAGGATCTGGAAGAATACCGTCGGCGCCTGCAACGTTATGAGGACGCCCACAAGGCTCTGGCCGGTGCGCTCAACGGCGCCGCTTCAACAGAGCAATATGCTCAGGTGAACCTGCGCACACGCATCGCCAACGATCTTGGCTACGATCTGGCGCCAGACACCCTCCTCGTCAGCACTCAACGCACGCTGCCGGTCACAGGCGAGCGCTACCTCACCACCCGCACCCTGACGCAACTGGCGCTCTATGGCCTGCATGCGGGCGATAAAAACGAAGGTTCGGACTTCCTCACCCACACCACGCTCAGCCTCGGTGATGCGCCTGTCGGGCCCGAACACGCTGCACTCACCCCGGCCTACATCGCGGGCCTGGTGGACGAACTGAACCTGCGCCTGAGCTTCGGTGAGTACCAGCGCACGACCTTTGCAAAAGACACCACCCAGACACTGATGCGTGAACGGCTGGATCGTCAGGTCGACGAGTCGGCTTATGTCGCG
>CAURWS010000079.1:0-10378 GCA_963528485.1 uncultured Pseudomonas sp.
CCTTGCCGCTGGCCTTGCCGGGGCTGCTGAGCTTCATGGCGCTACGGGGTTTCACCAGCGCGCTGGGCCGTGCAACCCCCGTGATGGTGATCAGCCTGGTCGGGGTGGCGGCCAACTTCGGGCTCAATTACGCCTTCATTCACGGGCTGTTCGGCCTGCCGCACTGGGGCCTGATGGGCATCGGTCTGGTCACGGCGATCGTCACCAACAGCATGGCGCTGGTCCTGTGGATGCACATTCGCTATCACAAGGCATACGCGGCGTACCCGATCCACAAGGGCCTGATGAATGTATCGCGCACCTGCCTGAAAGAGCTGTGGCGCCTTGGCCTGCCGATTGGTGGCACCTACGCGGTGGAGGTCGGCTTGTTCACCTTCGCGGCGTTCTGCATGGGCGCCATGGGCAGTACGCAAATGGCCGCGCATCAGATCGCTCTGCAGTCGGTGTCGATGGCGTTCATGATTCCCGTGGGGATTTCCTACGCCGTGACCATGCGCATCGGCCTTCATTACGGCGCGGGCAACCTGCTGCTGGCGCGCACCGCCGGGCGCATGGGCATTGCGTTCGGCGGGCTGCTGATGCTGACGTTCGGCATTCTGTTTTGGGTCGCGCCTCACGTGGTAATCGGCCTGTTCGTCGACCTCAACGACCCGAAATATCAGGACGTGGTCGAGTTGGCCGTGAAGCTCCTGGCGATTGCGGCGTGGTTCGAGATCCTCGACGGCACCCAGACCATCGCGATGGGCGCGATTCGTGGCTTCAAGGACGCCAAGACCACGTTCCTCATTGGTCTTGCGAGCTATTGGGTGGTCGGCGCGCCGCTGGCGTGGGGCTTCGGGTTTCTCGCCCACCAGGGCGCCGAGGGTGTCTGGTGGGGCCTGGCGATCGGCCTGCTGTGTTCGGCCGTGGCGCTGACCTGGGCGTTCGAGCGCAAGACCACGAGGTTGTTGCGCAAAGAGGCGACGGGCGTGGTGGTAATGGGCTGATTCAAGCCCCCAGCATCACCCGCCCATCGCTTTGACCCAACATCAGGTAATCCAGCAATTGCGGCAGCGCCAGCGGATGGCTGATCAGGTAACCCTGGGCCTGATCGCACCCAAAAGTGCGCAGCAACGCCAGTTGCTCGGGGGTTTCGACGCCTTCGGCCACCACTTCCAGGCTGAGGTTGTGCGCCAGATTGATCATGGCGTGCACCAGCTTGCGGTTTTCCTCGCGCTGTTCCATCTCGCCGACGAAGCTCTTGTCGATCTTGAGCAGCGTGATCGGCAGGCTGTTGAGGTGCACGAATGACGAGAACCCCGTGCCGAAGTCATCCAGCGAAAAACGCACGCCCAGTCGGCCCAGCGCATCCATGGTCTGCTTGACCAGATCGCTGCGGCGCATGACGGCGGTTTCGGTGAGTTCGAATTCCAGCCACTGCGCATCGACGCCACGGTCCGAGATCAATCGGCTCAGGGTCGGCAGCAGCTGGTTGTCCTGAAACTGGCGGAACGACAGATTGATCGCCATGTGCAGCGGCGGCAGGCCTTGCTCACGCAGGGTCTGCATGTCTCGCAGCGCTCGGGAAATGACCCAGTAACCCAGCGGCACGATCAACCCGCTCTGCTCGGCCAGGGGCACGAACTCGCTGGGCGGCAACAGCCCGCGCTCGGCATGGCGCCAACGCACGAGGGCTTCCAGCCCGAGGATTTTCCCGGTGTTCAGGCACAGGCGCGGCTGGTAATGCAGCTCCAGCTCGTCGCGACGCAAGGCCCGGCGCAGCTCGCTTTCCAGATCGGCGAGGCTGCGGGCATTGCGGTTGATGCGTTCGTTGAAGACGTGAAAGGTGCAGCCTTGGGTGCTCTTGGCCTGCTGCATGGCGATATGCGCGTGCCACATCAGCGGGTCGGCGCCAGCGTCGGCACGGGCGTGAGCGATGCCCAGGCTGCAACCGATCAGCAGGCTCTCGCCATCGACCCAGTAGGGCTCGGACAGCGCCTCGGTGATGCGCTCGGCCATCCACTCGGCGCGCTCAGGCGCCCGGCGGGTATCGATCAGCAGGGCAAATTCGTCGCTGCCCAGACGCGCGAGTTGATCGCAGGCTTCGAGCTGACTCTTGAGCCGCGCCACCACCTGCAGAATCAACCGGTCCCCGGCCTGATGGCCCAAGGCATCGTTGGCGCGGCGGAAGTTGTCCAGGTCCAGATGCCCCAGCGCCAGCCCTCGGCCGTCGAACTCCACCAGCCGCGCCGCGAGCAGGGTCTGAAAGCCCTGGCGGTTGGCGATGCCGGTCAACGGGTCCTGTTCGGCCAGGCGTTGCAGGGTGTTTTCCAGCAGGCCGCGTTCGCGCACATGGCGCAGGCAGCGGCGCAGGCTTTGTGGGGTCAGGGAGTCATGCACCAGCCAGTCGGCGACGCCGACGGGGTCGGTATCGGGCTCGGTATCGAACAGCAGCACAGTCGGCCAGCTGCATTGGCCAGCGGCAGGTTGCAGATGCGGGGGTGTAATCAGAATGAAGGCGTGTGCAGGATCAGCGGGATCGCCAATAGCTTGCCAGCTCGACGCGCAGTCGAGCAATACAGCGTCTCCCAGCGGCGCCAGGCACTCGCGCAATAACGCTTGCCATTGCGGCGTGTCCGCCAGAAGCAGCAAACGCAAGGGTTCGACAGGCGTAGACAAGCTAGCTCCCCACACAAACAAAAGACTTCAGCGCCCACTCAAACGAAGGGCGTCAAACGCGTTGATCCCACGCGGGATGCGCAAATGTAACAAAACGGCGAAATATAGATAGCGTGACGCATCACAGTGTCGGACGGTCGCTGCACAATCCTCGGACCCTGTTAAAATGCCCGCCCATTTTTCAAGCGATCCCCATTTTCCCCATGTCCCGACTCAATCCCCGGCAACAAGAAGCCGTGAACTACGTCGGCGGCCCTCTTTTGGTGCTCGCCGGTGCTGGCTCCGGCAAGACCAGCGTGATCACACGCAAGATTGCCCACCTGATCCAGAACTGCGGCATCCGTGCCCAGTACATCGTCGCCATGACCTTTACCAACAAGGCGGCGCGGGAAATGAAAGAGCGGGTCGGCACCCTGCTGCGCGCAGGCGAAGGGCGGGGCCTGACCGTTTCGACGTTCCACAACCTGGGCTTGAACATTATCCGCAAGGAACATGCTCGCCTGGGTTACAAGCCCGGTTTCTCGATTTTCGACGAAACGGACGTCAAAGCGCTGATGACCGACATCATGCAGAAGGAATACTCGGGCGACGACGGCGTCGACGAGATCAAGAACATGATCGATTCCTGGAAAAACGACCTGATCCTGCCCGCCGAGGCCCTGGCCAACGCGCGCAACCCCAAGGAGCAGACCGCCGCCATCGTCTACACCCACTACCAGCGCACGCTCAAGGCGTACAACGCGGTGGATTTCAACGACCTGATCCTGCTGCCGGTCAAGCTGTTCCAGGAACACGCCGACATCCTCGAAAAATGGCAGAACAAGGTCCGCTATCTGCTGGTGGACGAATACCAGGACACCAACGCCAGCCAGTACCTGTTGGTAAAAATGCTCATCGGCACCCGCTGCCAGTTCACCGTGGTGGGTGACGACGACCAGTCGATCTACGCCTGGCGCGGCGCGCGGCCGGAAAACCTGATGCTGCTCAAGGACGACTATCCCTCGCTCAAAGTGGTGATGCTGGAGCAGAACTACCGCTCCACCAGCCGCATCCTGCGCTGCGCCAACGTGCTGATCTCCAACAACCCCCACGAATTCGAGAAGCAGCTGTGGAGCGAGATGGGTCACGGCGATGAAATTCGCGTGATCCGCTGCAAGAACGAAGACGCCGAAGCCGAGCGCGTGGCCGTCGAGATTCTCAGCCTGCACCTGCGCACCGACCGGCCGTACAGTGATTTCGCGATCCTCTACCGCGGCAACTACCAGGCCAAGCTGATCGAGCTGAAGCTGCAGCATCACCAGATCCCCTATCGCCTGTCGGGGGGCAACAGCTTCTTCGGACGCCAGGAGGTGAAGGACCTCATGGCCTATTTCCGTCTCTTGGTTAACCCGGACGACGACAACGCTTTCCTGCGGGTGATCAACGTGCCGCGCCGGGAAATCGGCTCGACCACCCTGGAAAAGCTCGGCAACTACGCCACCGAACGCAAGGTCTCGATGTACGCGGCCACCGACGAAATCGGCCTGGGCGAGCATCTGGACAGCCGTTTCACCGACCGCCTCAAGCGCTTCAAGCACTGGATGGACGGCGTGCGCCAGCAGTGCGCCACCCAGGACCCGATCGCCGCCCTGCGCAGCATGGTCATGGACATCGATTACGAGAACTGGATCCGTCAGAACAGCTCCAGCGACAAGGCTGCCGATTACCGCATGGGCAACGTGTGGTTTTTGATCGAGGCACTGAAAAACACGCTGGAGAAAGACGAAGAAGGCGGCATGACCATCGAGGAGGCCATCGGCAAGCTGGTCCTGCGCGACATGCTCGAACGTCAGCAGGAAGAGGAAGATGGCGCCGAAGGCGTGCAAATGATGACCCTGCACGCCTCAAAAGGTCTGGAATTCCCCTACGTGTTCATCATGGGCATGGAAGAGGAAATCCTCCCGCACCGCTCCAGCATCGAGGCCGACACCATCGAGGAAGAGCGCCGCCTGGCCTACGTGGGCATCACCCGCGCGCGTCAGACCCTGGCGTTTACCTTCGCCGCCAAGCGCAAGCAATACGGCGAGATCATCGACTGCCTGCCGAGCCGTTTCCTCGATGAGCTGCCCCCGGACGATCTGGCCTGGGAAGGCAACGACGACACGCCGACCGAAGTCAAAGCCGTGCGCGGCAACACGGCATTGGCGGATATCCGCGCCATGCTCAAACGCTAGACATCGACTCATCTACTACATTTTATTTGCGCGTTTTGCGCCCTGAGGAACACCGACGTGGAAGCACTGCACAAGAAAATTCGCGAGGAAGGCATCGTACTTTCCGACCAGGTATTGAAGGTCGACGCGTTTCTGAACCATCAGATCGATCCGGTCCTGATGCAGCAGATCGGTGACGAGTTCGCCACGTTGTTCGCAGACTCCGGCATCACCAAGATCGTCACCATCGAAGCGTCGGGCATCGCGCCGGCCGTGATGACCGGCCTGAAACTGGGCGTTCCGGTGATCTTCGCGCGCAAGCATCAGTCGCTGACCCTGACCGAAAACCTGTTCTCGGCGAGCGTTTACTCGTTCACCAAGCAGACCGAAAGCACCATCGCCATCTCCACCCGCCACCTGACCAGCAGCGACCGTGTGTTGATCATCGATGATTTCCTGGCCAACGGTAAGGCGTCCCAGGCGCTGATCTCTATCATCAAACAGGCCGGCGCCAGCGTGGCCGGGCTGGGCATCGTGATCGAGAAGTCGTTCCAGGGCGGCCGTGCCGAACTGGACGCACAGGGGTATCGTGTAGAGTCGCTGGCGCGGGTGAAATCGTTGAACGGCGGGGTTGTCACGTTCGTGGCGTGAAAATCATACGAACTGTGGGAGCGCGCTTGCCCGCGATGAGGGCATGCCTGACAAAAAACCGCTAGCTCAAACACCGCCTTCGCGGGCACCCCCGCTCCTACAGGTTTCGGCGATATTGCTGTAGCTGTCCGGCTTGCCGGCGGCAGCGATTCCGATCACGTCACCGCAGGCAAGCCATGCTGCTACAGGAGGGATGAACTCATGGACATCGGCGAAAAACTGAGCATCGAAGCGTTCTTCGACCCCCAGACCTGGACCATCAGCTATCTGGTCCTTGATCGCTCGACCCACAAAGCCGCCCTGATCGACAGCGTGCTGGACTACGACCCCAAATCCGGGCGCACGCGCACCGAATCGGCCGACAAGCTGATCGCCCGAGTGCGCGAGCTCGGGGTGTCGGTGGAGTGGATTCTGGAAACCCACGTTCACGCCGACCACGTCTCCGCTGCGGCCTACCTCAAGGAGCAGCTCGGCGGCACGGTCGCCATCGGCAGCCACATCACGCGGGTGCAGAAGGTCTTCGGCACGCTGTTCAACGCCAAAGGCGAGTTCGCCCGCGATGGCAGCCAGTTCGACCGTCTGCTGGAAGACGACGCGCACTTCCAGATCGGCTCGCTGCAGGCCCGGGCCATGCACACCCCGGGGCACACGCCGGCGTGCATGACCTACCTGATCGAAGTCGAAGGCGAGACTGTGGCGTTCGTCGGCGACACGCTGTTCATGCCCGATTACGGCACGGCCCGCTGCGATTTCCCCGGCGCCGATGCCCGCGTGCTGTATCGCTCGATCGCCAAGATCCTCAGCCTGCCGCCGCAGACCCGCCTGTTCATGTGCCACGACTACCTGCCCAACGGCCGCGAACTGATGTACATGACCACCGTCGCCGAGCAGCGCGCCAACAACATCCACATCCGCGAGGGCATCGGTGAAGAGGCCTTCGTGCAAATGCGCGAGAAGCGCGACGCGACCCTGGACATGCCGGTGCTGATCCTGCCCTCGGTGCAGATCAACATGCGCGGCGGCCACATGCCGGAGCCCGAAGACAATGGCGTGCGCTATCTGAAGATTCCGATCAATGCCCTGTGAAATAACTGACCTGCATCCACATTGAACCTGTGGGAGTTGTCATCGCTCACCTAGAAGTCACTCTCAAATATGACCGAACACGAACTGATCGGAGCCGGCCTCGGTACGATCATTGGAGCTGTACTCGCGCTGACCGGTGCGGGCGGAGGGATTCTGGCGGTACCGTTGTTGGTGTTCGGCCTGGGCCTGACGATGGTCGAGGCGGCCCCGGTCGGTTTGCTGGCGGTTGGCCTCGCCGCGGCCGTCGGTGCGCTGCTGGGCTTGCGTCAGGGCATCGTGCGTTATCGCGCAGCGTTGTTCATCGCCGCCATCGGCATCTGTTTCACGCCGCTGGGCCTGTGGCTGGCTCACCAGTTGCCCAACACGCCGCTGGCGCTGGGCTTCTCGCTGGTGCTGTTCTATGCCTGTGGGCGCATCTACCGAAAGGCCGCCCACGAACTGCATCACGGCAAACCGCCGGATCGCGCGGACTTTCTGCCCTGCGTGCTCAACCCGCTGGAAGGCCGCCTGCGCTGGACCCTGCCCTGCGCCCGTTCGCTGGCGATCACGGGCGTGCTGTCCGGGTTGCTGTCCGGGCTACTGGGCGTTGGCGGCGGCTTCGTGATCATTCCGGCACTGACCCGCTACACCGATCTGGACATCAAAAGCATCGTCGCCACCTCCCTGGCGGTGATCGCGCTGGTGTCCGCTGGTAGCGTGATCAGCGCCAGCGTCAGCGGCGTGATGCACTGGGCCGTGGGCGTGCCCTTCGCCGTGGGTGCGGTCGTGGGTTTGATGGCCGGGCAGCAGGTGGCGCGGTTTCTGGCAGGACCCCGATTGCAACAGTTGTTTGCCATCACCGGGTTCTGCGCAGCGGTGTTGCTGATCATCAAGACCCTGTCCTGAATCCGCGCAATTCCCCCGTAGGGAAATCACTGGGCTTGAGTGGCCTGCAACCCCGCCAGCAACAGACGCTGATACAACTCCTCACGCAACCCCTGCGGATCATCCAGCCCCATTCTGCGCAGGTGCTCGGGAAACGCCCCCGGCTCCGGCGCTTCGAGGGTCGCCTTGCCCAGCTCGATCAGCTCCGTGAGCTTGAACTTGCTCTTCAGCCAGTTGAGCGCGCGCAAAAGGTCACGCTCCTCAGAGCTGAAATCGCTGCCCAGTGGGTATTCAACGAACAACGATGGAAACTGCTCACGAATCTCTTTCAGTCGCTCCGGCGTGTTCTGGCTGAACAGCGGATCGAGGCGAAACCCCTTCGGCAGCTTGCCTGCCTTCTGCGCCTGGTCGATCAGAGCAGGCTGGAAGCGTGAGTCAGTGATGTTGAACAGGGCTTCGATCACGGCGGCGTCGGTCTTGCCGCGCAGATCGGCGATGCCGTACTCGGTGATGACGATGTCGCGCAGATGCCGAGGAATCGTCGTATGGGCGTACTCCCAGACGATGTTCGAGCTGACCTCGCCCCCGGATTCACGCCAGCTGCGCAGAATCAGGATCGAACGCGCGCCCTCCAGTGCATGCCCCTGCGCCACGAAGTTGTACTGCCCGCCCACACCGCTGACCACACGCCCGTCGGCCAGTTGATCGGACACCGCCGCCCCCAGCAGCGTGACGGTGAACGCGCTGTTGATGAAGCGCGCATCGCGCCGTTGCAGGCGCTTGAGGGTTTCGTCGCCGTACAGCTCGTTGATGTAGCTGATGGCGGTCATGTTGATCTGCGCCATCTGCGTGGGGGTGAACTCGCGCAAGCGCTCATAGAAGCTGCGCGGCCCCAGAAAGAAACCGCCGTGAATCAGCACACCATTACCGTGGATCGATTCGTCGAGCACCCCGGCATTGGCCAGCTTTTGCAGCGCGACATCGGGGTAGACCTTGCGCCGGATAATCCCGGCATCGAGCAGCACCAGCAGGCCGTTGACCAGCATTTCGCTGCACCCGTACAACCCTTCGGCAAAGGGCATGACCCCGCCTTCGTTTTCGATCAGCGGCTTCCAGGTGGAAATCCCGTCCAGCTCTGCCAGACACGCGCGGTAACGCTCGTTGTCAGCCTGACGCGCCAGCAACGCAGCCGTCAGTGCATCGCCCATCGAGCCGATGCCGATCTGCAACGTGCCGCCATCACGCACCAACGTGCTGGCATAAAGGCCGATGAAGTGATCCTGAAAGCCGACAGGCATGTTCGGCGTCGAGAACAACGTGCTGCGTTCGTCGTACTCGATCAGCAGGTCGAACGTGTCGACGCTCACCTCGGCATCGCCCGGCATGTAGGGCAAATCCGCATGAGCATGGCCCAGCACGAGAATCGATTCCCCCGCCGCGCGACGCTTTTCCAGCATCGGCAGCAAATCGAGGGTGATGTCGGGGTTGCAGCTCAGGCTCAGGTGATCGGGGCGTTCAGCATCGTGGGCCACCAGTTGCGCGATCAGGTTCAGGCCGCTGGCATTGATGTCTCGCGCGGCGTGGCTGTAGTTGCTGCTGACGTAATCCTGCTGGGCCTGAGTGCTGCCCAAAAGGCTGCCGGGCTGCATGAAGAACTGCTCGACGTGCACGTTGGGCGGCAGGTTGCTTTTGTGCAGGTCTGCGAGGAAATCCAGCTCGGGGTAATCGCCGAACACGCGCTCAAGGAAGGGCTCCAGAAAGCGCCCCTGCAAACCATCCCCCGCCTTCGGACGCCCCAGGCACAGCGCGGTGTAGATCGTCAGATGGCGGTCGGGCAGGGATTTGATCCGGTGGTACAGCGCATTGGCAAAGCGATTGGGCTTGCCCAACCCCAACGGCATGCCCATGCGAATGTGCGCAGGCAACTGGGCCAGTACATGATCGACAGCTTGCTCGATCGAGCAGGAATGCGGCATCCGGCCTCTCCTGATTGTTGTTCGATGGAGCTTGGACCGGTGATGGAAAGGAATTGCTGCACGGCGTTTGACTCTGGCCGCAGGCCGTTGCAGCGCGCCGATCAATCCCGCCGGGTGTCGATCCCCACCAGCTTGTCATCAATGAATTTCAGGTGCTGAGAGGCGCCGTTGCGCGGGCCGTAGATCCAGAAACTGACCTTCGCGGCATTCAGACGCGGGACGCCGTTGATCCGTGCGGCGGGCTGGTGCTCTTCGCTCTTGTCAGGCGCCCCGCATTTTTCACGGACCACGCTCGCGGTGTCCCCCAGGCTGATCAAGGCCGTCCCGCAGCGCATCGTCGCGTTGGCCACGCCTGTGAACATCAGCACCAAAAGCCCCGACAGCAATAGCGATTTTCTGAACATGGCGCCTCGTTTCGGGTGATGTGCCCAGGCGCGTTACAGCCCGGACATTTTCTTGATCGCGCCTTTGAGCTCGTCGTCCGAGCAATCGGCGCAGGTGCCTTTGGGGGGCATCGCGTTGATGCCGGTGATGGCCTTGGCCAAGAGTCCATCGAGGCCGCCCTGTTCCTTGGCGCGCTTGCCCCAGTCTGCGCTGTCGCCAATTTTTGGCGAGCCCAGCAGACCGGTTCCGTGGCAGGCGTTGCAGTGCTTGCCGATCACGTCGTCCGGGGACTTTGCGCCCCCGCCTGCGCCCGCTGTAGCAGCGACGTCCATGCCCGGACATTCCTTGCCCTGAATGCAGACCTGTCCGACCGGTTCGAGCCGTTTGGCGAGATCGTCTTGAGTGGAGGCCTGGGCAGCGAATACCCACCCGGCAAGCAGTGCGACAGCAGCGAGGATCTTATTGGTCTGGTTCACGCTTTCACCCTCATGGTGGCTATAACGCAGCTGCGGTCACGGTAAGCCGCAGGTTGCGAAAGTATAGCGGGTAGCCCGTGGGTCGTAGGAT
>CAURWS010000080.1:0-10252 GCA_963528485.1 uncultured Pseudomonas sp.
CGTTCAACGATTACCTGCTGCGCCAGTTCAAACCGGCGAAGCTGAACGTCTACACCGTGCATGCCGAGGTCGAAGGCATCGTCATGGCCGAGCCGTTCCGGCAACTGCTGCGTCAGGCGAAAACCGCTGGCGTGCAGTTCCAGCCATTGGGCGATCTGCTGCCAGCATTCGCGCAGACCTTGCCCCAAGGGCATCTGGTGCGCGGCGCATTGCCCGGGCGTGAAGGCTGGCTGGGAGTGCAACAACCATGAGCCGCCAGCAATCGATTCTGTGGCTGCTCGCGGCCTTTTTGCTGGCCTACCTGTTGCCCTTGGGTTTTCACGGTTTGTGGATCCCTGACGAAACCCGTTACGCGCAGATCAGCCAGGAAATGCTGCACAGCGGCAACTGGGCCGCGCCGCATTTCATGGGCCTGAGGTATTTCGAAAAACCCGCTGGCGGTTATTGGCTGATCGCGCTGTCCCAGGCGGCGTTCGGCGAGAACCTGTTCGGCGTGCGCTTCGCCTCGGCCCTGAGCACCGGGCTGACGGTGCTGCTCACCTATCTGCTGGCCGGCAAGCTGTGGAATGACCCGCGCAAGAGTTTTGCCAGCGCCCTGCTGCTGATGAGCTTCATGTTCGTGGCGGGCCAGGCCGGTTACGCCAACCTCGATCCGCCGTTCACCTGTTGGGTGAGCCTGTCGCTGACGGCCTTCTGGTACGCCGCTCACAGCGTCGGCAAAGCGCGCGTGCTGTACTGGGCGCTGCTGGGTGTGGCGTGCGCCATGGGTTTCATGACCAAGGGCTTTCTGGCCCTGGCATTGCCGGTGATCGTCGCCCTGCCGTACATGATCTGGCAGCGGCGCCTGCGCGAACTGCTGACGTTTGGGCCCATCGCGATCATCGTCGCGGCAGTGATCTGCCTGCCGTGGGTGCTGACCGTGCACCTGCGCGAACCGGACTTCTGGCGGTTTTTCTTCTGGCACGAACACATCCGCCGTTTCGCGGGCAGCAATGCCCAGCATGACGAAGCCTGGTGGTTCTACCTGCCGTTGCTGGTGGTCGCGTGCATTCCTTGGGCGGTTCTGCTGCCGATCACGTTCAAGCAGGCCTGGCAGCAACGTCGCCTGAGCGAAAGCGGCTTTCTGCTGTGGTGGCTGCTGGTGCCGCTGGCGTTTCTCAGTCTCAGCAACGGCAAGTTGCCCACCTATATCCTGCCTTGCCTGGTGCCCTTGGCCCTCCTGATGGGCAACGCGCTGGCTGATCGCCTGAGCACTGGCGAAAGCCTTGCCCTGCGCCTCAATGGCTGGTTCAACGCCGCATTTGGCGTCGTGACACTGGCGGCGCTGGTGTTCATGCAAGTCAGGAAGACGGTCTACGACCAGGAGCCGCAACACCTGACCCTGGCGATTGTGGTGATGCTGACCTGGGTAATGTTCAACGCCTTGCAGGGCCTCAAGCCCCTGCGTTTCTGGGCAATCCCGGCATTGGGCGCCTGGCTTACGATCGCCCTGATTCCGATGGCACTGCCCAACAGCGTGGTGTTCAACAAGAACCCGGATCAGTTCGTCGCGCGCCATCAGGACGAACTGGCGGCCACGACCTCTCTACTGAGCAACGACCTTGGCGTGGCGGCGGCGTTGTCCTGGCGCCTGAAACGCAATGACGTGGTGTTCTACGACACCCGCGGCGAGCTGGAATATGGCCTGGCTTACCCGCAGACCGTCCCCCGCGAAGTGGACTGGCATCAGGTGCAAGGCTGGATGACCGAGGCCCGCCGTCAGGGTTCGGTGGGCGTGGTGATGCGCGGCGACGGCAAGGATCAGCAATACGAGCTGAGCCTGTTGCCCAGCGACGGCAAGCAATACCAGGAAGGCAATCTGCTGATCCTGATCTTCGACAGGACGCCGTCATGACCTTCGTCTTGCTGCTCAGCGCCTGCCTGCTGACCTGTTTCGGGCAGATCGCGCAAAAGCTCACCGTCGAACAATGGGGCGGCTTTTTCCCCGGCCTCGGCCAGGCGCTGACCAGTGTCTGGCTGTGGGCGGCGCTGGCGTCTCTGGGCGGCGGCATGCTGCTGTGGCTGCTGGTGTTGCAGCGTCTGGACGTCGGCATCGCCTACCCGATGCTGGCGCTGAATTTCGTGATCATCACCCTGACCGGGCGCTACGTGTTCAACGAGTCGGTGGACCGTCGTCACTGGCTGGGCCTGGCGATGATCCTGATCGGCGTGATGTTGCTGGGGCCTCAGGCATGAACGTCTCGATCTTGAGTTTTGCGGCCGCCAGGCGTCGTGGCCTTACCCTGGCCCTGTGCAGTGTGGCACTGGTCAGCGCCGCGCAACTGGGCATGCGCTGGAGCATGGTGCGCCTGCCGCAACCGGCGCAGTGGCTGACCTCAGTGCAGTCCGGCAGTGTCGATGTCACGGCCCTTGGCGTGGTGCTGGCCGCCATCGCCGCCTATGCCCTGTCGATGCTGTGCTGGCTGGGCGCGCTGCGTGACTTGCCGCTGAGCCGTGCCTATTCGCTGCTGAGCATCAGCTATGCGCTGGTCTACCTGCTGGCAGCGTTTCTTCCCGTTTTCAACGAAGCACTCACCGTTCCTCGAACAGTGGGCGTCACCCTGATCGTGCTCGGTGTGGTAACGATCAATTTCCGACGTGACAGCGATCACGGCGCCAAGGAGTTATCCCGATGAAAATCAGCGTCTTCGGCAGCGGTTATGTGGGCCTGGTGCAGGCCACTGTTCTGGCAGAAGTGGGCCACGATGTGGTGTGCATGGACATCGATCCGGCCAAGGTCGAGCACTTGAGCAAAGGCCAGGTGACCCTCTACGAGCCGGGGCTGGAAAGCCTGGTGCGGGAGAATCTGGAAGCCGGCCGGCTGCACTTCACAGGGGACGAAAAGCGCGCGGTCGAACATGGCGAGGTGCTGTTCATTGCGGTGGGTACGCCTTCGCGAGCCGATGGCTCGGCGGATCTGACTGGCTTCTTCGCCGTGGGCGAGTCCATCGCCCGCCATCGTCTGGAGCCGGTGATCATCGTCGAGAAGTCGACCGTGCCGGTGGGCAGCGGTGACGCCCTGCGCAGCCACATCGAGCATCACCTGCGGCAGTCGGCGCGGCTGCTGAAGTTCGACATCGTCTCCAACCCTGAATTTCTCAAGGAGGGCTCGGCGGTCAAGGACTGCCGTCGCCCGGACCGTATCGTGATCGGCAGCGGCAACCCGGAGGTTTTCCCGGTGATGCGCGAGCTGTACGCGCCGTTCAACCGCAATCACGACCGCATCATGTTCATGGACCTGCGCAGCGCAGAGCTGACCAAATACGCCGCCAACTGCATGCTGGCGACCAAGATCAGCTTCATCAACCAGATCGCCGAACTGGCCGAGCACCTGGGTGCGGATGTTGAGTCCGTGCGTCTGGGCATCGGTGCCGACTCACGCATCGGCTACGACTTCATCTACCCCGGCTGCGGTTATGGCGGTTCGTGCTTCGGCAAGGACATTCGCGCGCTGATCCACAGCGCGCGGGAAGCCGGTTGCTCCAACGATTTGCTCAACGTGGTCGAGGACATCAATGAGCGCCAGAAACACAAGCTGTTCGATCGGGTGAACGCGTTCTACAAAGGTGAGCTCAAGGGCAAGACCTTTGCGCTGTGGGGCCTGGCGTTCAAGCCCAACACCGACGACATGCGCGATGCGCCGAGCCGTGTGCTGATGGAAGCCCTGTGGGCCGCAGGCGCCACCGTGCGCGCGTACGACCCGGAAGCGATGCAGGAAACCCAGCGTCTGTACGCTGATCAGGCGAACCTGATGCTGATGGGCACACCGGAGTCGGTGCTGCTGGGCGCCGATGCGCTGATCGTCTGCACCGAGTGGCAGCAGTTCAAGGCCCCGGATTTCGACCTGATCCAGCAGCGTTTGAAAGCGCCGGTGATCTTCGACGGGCGCAACCTTTACGACACCGAACGCATGGCCAAGCGCGGCTTCCAGTACTACCCGATCGGCCGCGGCGACTCCTTGAGCCTGCCCATCCCCCAGCAACAATGGGCACCGTATGAGTTGTTGGCCAATCACCACGCGGTCTGATACGACGCCCTCAGCTGCCCACATGGCTTGACGGCGGTGGCGCGCTAGAGCGCCATCGCCGGCACATGCCTTACTGCGCAGGCAGGCGCAGCAGGATGTAATCCTCCTTGTCGAACCGGCCGCTGAGCAGCACCGGCAGTTGCCCCAGGCGGGTGCCTTGCAGTTTCTGAAAGTCGTTGTTGCTCATCACCACGTTGGCCGGGCCTTGAACGGCGCTGAGCTGTTCGGGGGTTTCGGTGAACACCGGTTGCAGGTCTTCATCGACATTGACCATGAACTTGATGCCCTTGGCGTCCCTGCCCATCGAATGCAGCACCAGCGGCGCACTGTCGGAATGGGTGACGTCGCGCACCGCCTGGGTGAAATGCCGGGTGTCGTACAGAATGCGCTCGGTCTTTTCGAACACGCCGATGTAGCTGACCCACACCGCCAGCACCGCGCACGCCGGCAGCCCGTACAGGCGCAAGCGCGGGCGCATCAGCAAGGGCAGCGCAACCAGCTGCAGCATGCCCAGCACGGCCAATATCGGCCCGATGTCGCTCAGCGCTTCAGGAAACCGCGGGCGTACCGCCAGCAACCCGGTCATCAGCGCACCGGGAATCACGCAGCACAGCACCAGGATCACCCCGCGCAACCACCAGAAGCAGCGCCCGACGCGCACCTGAAACGGGTATGCGGCGATGATCGCCGCCATGGGCAGCATCGGCAGGATGTAGCGCGCCTTCTTGGCCTGGGGAATCGACAAGCCGACCATTACCGTCAGCCCCGCTAAGGCACACAGGTACATCAAGTCCAGGGCTTGGCTCTGCTGTTTGCGCGCCACCACCGCGACCACCGCCAGCACGACCAACGCCAGCGGATACGCCAGCGCGTAGTTGCCGAACGAGCTGCTGAAATACCAGAACAACGGGTTGCTGCCTTCGCTGCCGTCCATGCGCGAGGTGACCTGCATGCGCACCACTTCGGCGAGCAGCGCCTGACCGCCGCTGAGCCAGGCCAACAGCAACAGAACCCATACGCAGACCACCAGTAACCCCAGCGCTGTCAGCCCGAAGCGCCACAGGCGCGGCCATTGCCGGCTGAGCAGGTAATAACTGCACGCGATGCCGGTGGGCACCACCAGCCCGATCGGCCCGCGAATCGCAAAACCCAGCACCAACAACGCAAAGACCACACCGAGGCGCCTGGCAGAGCCGAAATGATCCGCGGCGTAGACCAGATAAAACACCGCGAAACACACGGTCGCGAGCATCTGGTCCAGTGACACGGCGCGGGTTTCGGCGATGAAGGTGTTGCTCATCAGCAGCAAGGCAATGCTCAGCCAGGCCCAGCGCCGCGAGTAAGGAGCCAGCAGGCGATACATCAGCCCCACCATCACCGCTGAAGAAATGCAGGTCGGCAGCCACGCGCTAAAGCTCGTCACCTCACCGAAGGGCAATGAACAGAGATAGATAAGCCAGGTGGTGAACGCTGAATAATCAGGATATGGCTGACCATAAGTGGTGGGAAAAAAGCCCGGCCCGTGGCGCAGCATCTCCTTGGCGAAGAGCACGAAGCGCGAATCGAACCCGATGATCGACAGGTGCCAGCTGGCCGCCACGAACAGCAAAAAGGCCAGCCCCCCTGCGCTCCAGGCCTGTCGTCGGGCCCGCGCGGGGGTGACACCTGAGAGAAACTCGGATGCGATCGCTGTCAATGGGGACTCCTCTTGTCTTGCTCGGGCTGATCGTTCAGCGGCTGACGAAATAGTAGACGCGATCCCCCACCTTGATCTGATCGACGATCAGAGGCCGCGGCAAAAGCGCTACTGAGCCTACTACCTTTCTGGCAATGTGAAATCGCTTTTCACATTCACTTCACCTGCCGTTGACGCTCGCCTCTCTACGCTTGCATCCAGCCTCCAACGCCTCTGCCACGCGATGAAAAAATCAATGCGCGCAGACCGTTGCGACCCGCCTTCAAGTGCCCTTTGTCGACGAGCCGATCATGACTTCCTACTTTAACCATGCTCTGGATGAACTGATCGCCCGTTATCACGCGCTGGGGAAGTTCTCCCGGTATTTGCTGATGGTCATGGGCGCGCTGCTGTTGATCAGCAGCGCCGTCATCGCGCTGCGGCCGGCACCTCTGAGCGACCTGTCCGAAGGGCATCGTTTGCGTCGGGTCAATTTCTTTACGCTGTGGCAACAGGGCAATCTGGTGGTCCTCACCCGTCACGCCGAGCGCTGTGACCACTCCACCCATCCCTGTCTGGCCCAGCCCGACGGCATTACCGTCAAGGGCCGCCAAATGGCTGAAAAGCTCGGCCAGTCCCTGCAGAAGCTGGGGCTTGCCAACGCCAACATCTACAACAGCCCGCTGCGCCGCACCGAGCAGACTTCCTCCTACGCCTTTAACCGTACGACTCAGGGCCAGGACTGGCTGATCCACTGCCGCAAGTCGATGCTCGACAACGTGCTCAAGCACAAGCTCGATCACCAGAACCTGATCCTCGTGACCCACAGCGAATGCATCGCCGACCTTGAGAAATCCCTCAATGTGCCTGCCCCTTCGACGCCCGACTACGGCGCCTCGGTGATTGTTTCGGTCAACCCCATCGATCACAGCGCCAAGGTGCTGGGCTTCATCGACGCACAGGGCTGGCGGAAAGTACTTGCCAAATACCTCTGACGCTTTGGCGTTACTCCACCTTCAAGACAGTGCTAATGCCTGCTCGCCAAACCCGACGGTAAAGCAGCAACCGGCCGCCTCGCGGCTGGTCAGGGTCACGGTCCAGCGCTGATTCGCACAGATCCGCTGGACCAGTGACAAGCCCAGTCCCAACCCCTCCCCACGTTGTTCATCCCCACGCACAAACGGCTGGAACATCGCCTGCTGCTTCTCCAGTGGAATCCCGATGCCGCTGTCCTGCACGCTGAAACCCCGGGCATTCAGGGTCAGCCTGATAAAACCGCTGTCAGTGTAATGCCAGGCGTTGCGCAGCAGATTGCCCATCACTGAACGCAAGAGCGGCGCGTTGAACAGTTCACCGGTGTCCTCGCAGGGCTCATAAATGAAGCGCAAGCCCTTCTCCTCGATGGGCTGGCGCCACACCTCGACCAACTCTTCGGCAATATGCACCAGCGTGGTGGTCTGACCCGCCGGGGCATTCCTGCCTTCGGTGCGCGCCAGCAACAGAAAGGTTTCGACCAGTTGGTTCATACCCGCCGTGGCCTTGCTGATGCGCTGCACCTGAATGCGTGAGCGCTCATCCAGCCGCGGGTACTCCATAAGCAATTCGCAGGACGTGGCCAGCACCATCAGGGGCGTGCGCAGCTCGTGGCTGACGTCGCTGGTGAAGAGTTTTTCCCGGCCCAGGGCTGCGCGCAGACGGCCCAGGGTCTCGTCAAAGGATTTGGCCAGCGCCCCGACCTCATCCTGTGCGTAATCCTTGGCCAGCACCGGCGCCAGCTCCAGCAACTGATCGCGATGACGCACCTGCCCTGCCAGCCGCGACACCGGCGCCATGACCCTTGAGGCCAACAGCCGGCCCAGCAGAATCGCCAGCAGCACACTGAGAATGAAGCCCACCAGGACGATGCCGAACAGGATGCGCTCGCGTTTTTCGAACCCGCGTTGGTCACGCAATAACACATAGCGCCTGCCGCCGACGGATTCGACCATCGCGTAGTAAGAACGCTGGCCTCGAAAAAATTCCTGAAAGCCGGGCCGCAGGCCTTTCAGATCATCGACCATGGCGACATCGGCAACGCCATCATCGGCGTAGAACAATTCATCCTTTTCCGGCCGATGGCGCCAATCTTCGACGCGATCCTGAGTCAGCAACCGATGCAGGTTGCCGCCCAGGCTCATGATGGTCAGCCGTTTTTCCACCACGTGTACGGTCGCGATCACGCCCACGGCAAAAACGCCCGCCACCAACGCACTCATCAGGGCGAAGACGATGACAATCCGCTGTTTCAGGCTGTGTGTGATGTCCATGGGGTTCCGTGCATAGCGAGACTCTGGTGCGGGGCAACGCGCCGACAGGGCCGATTATCCGGATGCCATGTCATGGTTTTGTCAAAGCGTGGCCTCGCAAGCGAAATCTTGCTGCTCTGAACCTCAGTCCCGCACGCTCAACGGGCGCATCACCAGCATCACCAGGGCGCAGGCGGCCATCAGCACGCAGGTGACGATGAACACGATGGGCATGCCGAAATGCCCGCCCAAGTAGCCGCCGGTCAACGGCCCCAGCACCTGGCCGACGTACTGGCTGGAGGTGGAATACCCCAGCATGCGCCCGGCGACGATGTCCGGCACCGAATGGCGGATGATCGCCGCGATGCACGGCAGCAGTCCGCCCAGGGCGACGCCCATCAGAAAGCGCAGCACCACCAGTTGCCATTCGTTGCTGACGAACGCCTGCGGGATCAGGAGGATTGCAGCGGCAGTCAGGCAGCCCATCACCACTTTCCAGTGGCCGATACGGTCGGCCAGCTTGCCGATGCGCGAGGCCGACAACACGCTGGCCAGCGCCGTCGCCGACATCACCAGCCCGGCCATCAGCGTGACGTTTTTCGTGTGCAGCTGGGTCAGGTACACCGTGATGATCGGCTCGATGGACATGATCGAAAACATCACCAGACTCGCCACCACGAACATGGTGATCACCGGTTTCTTGTCCGGAATCACGTCCCAGGGGCGCACCTTCGCAGGTTTGGCCTCGCCCGCAGCGCGCTTGGGCCGGGGCGCTTCCTTCATGAGAAACAACGTGGCGAGAAAGGTCAGGAATATCACCCCGCCCGCCAGAAAGAAGGTGTTACGGATGCCGATCAGTGGGGGCAGCATGCCGCCGATCAACGGCCCTGTGAGGTTGCCCGCCATGATTCCCGACGAGAGCATGCCCAGCGCCCAGCCGGATCGCTCCTTGGGCGTCTGGGTGGCCACCAGAATCGTCGCGCCCGAGGCATAGCCGCCGAGCAACCCGGCCAACAGACGCAGGCCAACCAACTGGTAGATGTTTTCCGCCAGGCCAATCAGCGACATGGCGATGGCCATGCCCAGGCTTGCGCGAATCAGCATCAGCTTGCGGCCGTAGCGGTCGCCCAATCGGCCCCACAATGGCGCGGTGAATGCGGCCGACAGGAAGGTCGCGCCAAAGGCCACGCCCGACCACTGCACGATGGCGGCCTGATCTGTGACGCCCAGATGCTCGACGTACAGCGGCAGAAACGGCAGCAACAGGGTCATGGCAACGATGGTGGTGAAGGCGCCGAACACACAGACCACGAGGTTGCGCTTCCAGTGCTCTTCAACGATGCCTGCGGGGGCTTGGGCGGTCATCTTGACTCCGAGTCCGGGGAATATCCGCACACGGTAGAGGGTTGATCAGCATAAATAAAATTCATGTTTTTTATGGAGTGGATTCCTGGGTGGAATGCCATGACCGCCGATGCTATCCAATCAGCCAATTGGCGCGCCCTTTGTCGCCGCCTACACTGCGCCCCACGCTTTGCAGGGATACCGAAGGTCGATGGACAAGCTGCTCGCTTTGAAGATGTTCGTGGAAACCGTCGACGCCAAGGGCTTTTCAGCAGCGGCACGCAAACTGGGGATCGCCACCTCCAGCGTGACGCGGATGATCGATTCGCTGGAAGCGCAACTGGGCACCGTGCTGTTCAACCGCTCGACCCGGCAATTGACGGTCTCCGATGCGGGCGCGGCCTATTACAGGCGGGCGCGCAAGATCCTCGATGATGTCGCCGACGCCGATGCCACGGTCATGGACAGCGACGACGAACCCTCAGGCCCGCTGCGCATCTCAGTGCCCACCGCGTTTGGCCGGCGCATCATCGCACCGCGCCTTGGCCTGTTGATGCGCCGCTACCCTCGCCTGGAACTGGACATCACCCTGACCGACAACATCGTCGACCTGTTCGCCGAGCGCGTCGACCTGTCGATCCGCCTCGGCATGCCGGCGCCCATGGACGGCGTGATCTGCAAGTCCGTCGGCCAGTTTCGCCGCCGGGTCATCGCCAGTGCCCAATACTTCGCCGAACACGGCCAGCCCGCGACACCCGCCGAACTGTCCGGCCACGACTGCCTGCGCTTCAACTTCGGCAACCCGCAACAGGCATGGACGTTTCTGTCCATCGAAGGCGAAACCCGCGTGCCGGTGAGCGGGCGCTTCAAAAGCAACAACGC
>CAURWS010000081.1:0-10251 GCA_963528485.1 uncultured Pseudomonas sp.
CTGTAGGCCTGACTCATCGCGATGACGACAGGCTCAGCCACGAACGCGCAGGGTCAGGCCGCGCAGGAAATTGCGCAGCAGCTGATCGCCACACGGGCGGTAGTTGTTGTGGCCGACCTTGCGGAACAGCGCGCTCAGCTCAGGCTTGGACACCGGAAAGTCAGAGGCCTTGAGGATCGCGTGCATGTCCTCTTCCTTGAGTTCGAAGGCCACGCGCAGTTTTTTGAGCACGATGTTGTTGGTGATCGGCAGCTCGACCGGTAATGCTGGGCGGCTCTCGTCCTTGAAGCGCTTGAAGAACACCAGGCCGTCGAGGAAGTACGCCAGCACTTCGTCGCTGCACGGCTCGAAGCCTTCTTCTTCATCCTTTTTGGTGAAGGCGATGATTTGCGCCTTGCTGACGTCCAGACCGCCCAGCTTGACGATGTCCGCCACCTTGCCGTCGCTGATGTCGAGCATGTAGCGAATGCTGCGCAGTACGTCGTTGTTCATCATGATGCGTGTTCCTGATCAATCGGGTGTGAGCGTGCGCCAGTGGTGCGCAGCGCTGAAAAAGAGGGGTTAGAACTTTTCTTTGTCGGTCATGTAGCGCCACTGGCCTTCGGGCACCTTGCCGATGGAGACGCCGCCTACACGGATCCGGCGAATGGACACGACCTTCAGGCCCACCGCCTCGCACAGCTGGGCAATGACGCCGGGTTGCGGGTTCTTCATGGCGAAGCGCAGGCGGTTTTCGTTCTGCCAGCTGGCCTTGACCTTTGGCAGTTCCTTGCCCTTGTACATCAGGCCGTGGTTCAGGCGATTGAGGCCATGGGCGACCATCTCGCCGTCGATTTCAACCACGTATTCCTGCTCGATCTTGCTGCGGTCGTCGGTGAGCTTGCGCAGGATTTTCCAGTCCTGGCTGAACACCATCAGGCCGCTGGCCTTGGCCTGCAGGGTGGAGATCGCTTCCAGGCGCAGAAAGTGACCCTTGAGCGGGCGCTTGCCGATGCTGTGTTCGGCCGACAGCGTGCCGGGGGTGATCAGCGGCAGGGCCTGTTCCGGGCTCATGCCGGCGGGCACGTTGAACAGAATTGTTACGGCCTCAGGCGTCACCGCCTTGGCGTCGGGACTCAGGGCAACGGTCTGGTTCTCGACCTTGAACTGCGGCTCGTCGACGACAACGCCATCGACAGTGACCCAACCGCCCTCGATGAACAGCTCGGCTTCGCGGCGGGAACAGCCGACCAGCTCGATAAGGCGTTTGGAAAGGCGAATGGGGTCAGTCATGAGAAAAGCCGCAACAAAAAGGAAAGGCGCCTATTGTACCCGTGCAGGCGCCGTTATTCGCGGCAACATTGAAAATGCTTGTCGCGTCAGGGTTTGCGCGGCAACAAACCCGGCACCGCGTGCATCAGCGCGTTGATGGCAAAACCGATGAACATCACCCCGCACAGGCGCGTGATGGTCAGTTCGTGGCGCTGGTACACCGCCCGCACATGGCGCGCGCCGACCACGCCGACGATGATGCCGTAAGCCACGATGCCGCCCAGGGTGCTGACCAGAATCAACAGCGGCAGCATCGACCAGTTCAGCAAATCGGCACGGCTAGAGAGCAGCGCGGTGAAGGTCGCGACGGCCACCGGATAGGCTTTTGGGTTGGTCAGGCCGAACAGGATGCCGTGCCAGAACGGGTGACGCCCCGGCGCTTTGGGTTCGTTGTCGCTGCTGCGTCTGGCACGAATCGCACGCCAGCCGAGCCAGAACAGAAACAGCCCGCTGATGACCCCAAGCACGTCAAATGCCGTGGTGCCGATGACCTTGGCGCCAATGATCGCCGCCAGTGCCGTACTGCACCAGATCACATCCCCGAGCAGATGCCCGCAGAGAAACGCCGCCCCTGCACGCCGCCCCTTGGACGCGCCGATGCCCAAGACCGCCAGCACACCGGGACCGGGCGAAATGGCGTAGATGAACCCCGAGGCGAGTACAGCAAGCAGCAGCGATGGCGTCATGGCAGGCGATCCTGACTGAAAGCGGACAACGTGAACGACCGAGTGTAGATGAGCGGATGACCAATTATCGAGCGCTTTCATACGTCCTTTGAGGACGTGTCGTGGTTGTAAAAAAACGACACAGAACGTAAAAGATGCGCCGACAGAAATCCCGCCTGGAGCTTCACCGCAGATGACCACCCCGCACCGACCTGCCGCAGGCTTTACCCGCCGCCTGTTGCCCCTGAGTATTGCGTTCGCCTCGCCGTGGCTGGCCGCTCAGGAAGCCGAGCCGCTGACTCTGGACGCGACAAAGGTGTCGGGCGAGCAGGCGTCGAGCTATCGGGCCAGCAGCGCGTCGGTCGGTGGTTTCAGCGAAGCGCCTTTGCGCGACACTCCGGCGTCGATCTCGGTGTTCAGCGAAGATAGGCTCAAGAACCAGCAAGCCAGGCTCTTGAGCGAGGTGCTGCGCAACGACGCCTCGGTGGGCGACAGTTACGCGCCGGTGGGCTATTACGAAAACTTTGTGGTGCGTGGCTTCTCGCTGAATGCCGCCAACAGCTACCGCATCAACGGCCGCAGCATCACTGGCGAGCAGAATGTGGCGCTGGAAAACAAGGAGCAGGTCGAGCTGCTCAAGGGGCTGTCGGGGCTATCGAGCGGTGTGTCGGAGCCGGCGGGCGTGGTCAATTACAAGACCAAGCGCCCGGAAGACGTGCGCTCGGTGACGGTCTCCACCAACGAGCACGGCGAGCGCTACATCGCCACCGATGTGGGTGGCTGGTTCGGCAGCGAAAGACAATTCGGCCTGCGCGCCAACGTCGCCCACGAAGACATTCGCTCCTACGTCGAACACGCCGATGGCCAGCGGGATTTCGCCTCCCTGGCGTTCGACTGGAACATCAACGATCAGTCGATCCTGCAATTGGACGTCGAGTACCAGACCAAAGAGCAACGCTCGGTGCCGGGCTATCAACTGATCGGCGGCACCGAGCTGCCCCACGACGCCTCGCCGCGCAAGCTGCTGGGTTACCAGAGTGGGTCGAACCCGGTGGGCATCGACTCGCTGAACATGAACGGCCGTTACGAGTACCGCTTCAGCGATGCCTGGAAAGCCAGCCTCAGCGCCTCGCGCAGCCGCGTGGTGATCGACGACTACAGCGCCTTTGCCTACGGCTGTTACTTGCAGAGCGACTGCCCGAGCACCCCCGTGACCGGGCATTTCAACAGCAACGGCGGTTACGACATCTATGATTTTCGCAGCCCCGACGACACGCGTCGCAACGATGAAGTCGAAGCGGCGATGACCGGGCTGTTCAACACCGGCTGGCTGAAACATGAGCTGACCTTCGGCACCAGCGCGTTTCGCCGCACGGTCGACACCCGGCCTTATTTCAGCGAGTACGTGGGCTCCGGCAACATCAACCAGACGCCCGAAACCTTCGCGCCTTCGGACGTCTCGGTGGGGCATACCGAGCGGCGTCTGGACAGCCGCCAGTACGGGCTCTTCGCCACTGACCGCATCACCTTCAACGAGCAGTGGCAGACCGTGATTGGCGGGCGTCAGGTGCGCCTCGATGAACAGGCCTGGAACGAAGACGGCAGCGACAATCGCCACACCCAGCGCTCGATCTTCCTGCCTCAGGGGGCGTTGATCTACAAGCCAATCGACGACGTTTCCCTGTACGTCAGCTACAGCAAGGGCCTGTCGCTGGGCGGCACGGCCTCGGTGTTCGACACCAACGCCGGTGATATCCTCGCGCCGACGATTTCCCGTCAACTGGAGGCCGGGGTCAAGTACGACTGGCGCCGCATGAGCTTCACGGCGGCGGTTTTCCAAACCCGTCAGGCGTACCAGTATTCCAAACCCAATGACAACGACGGCAGCCTGACTTTCGTGCAGCAGGGCCAGCAGAAGAACACCGGTCTGGAGCTGAGCGCCAACGGCTGGCTGACCTCGCAACTGCAAATATCCGCCAGCGTCGCCGCGATCAAGGCGCGAGTGCAAGACAGCGGCACCGCAGCCTATGAAGACCATCAGGCGATCAACGTGCCCAAGTTGCGCGGCAGCCTGTCGGCGGATTACAGCCTGCCGATCCCGGGCCTGGCGCTGCTGGGCGGCATGCAATACAGCGCCAGTAAATACGCCAACCGCGAGGGCTCGGTGAAGGCCGACGACTACACCGTGTTCAACGCGGGCAGCCGCTACAGCACCAAACTCGATGGCTACGACACCGTGTTCCGCCTGACCGTCGACAACCTGTTCGACAAGCGCTACTGGCGCGACGTCGGCGAATACCTGGGCGACGATTACCTGTTCCTCGGCGCACCGCGTACGGCGCGGTTGTCGGCGACGGTGAGTTTCTAGGGGGCGCGGATCGCAGAAGCGGGCCTCTCGCGATCCCGCCTCTGCCCGGAGGGCGTAGAAGCCTTGCTTGCAGGCGATCTGTCGCGCAGCGGCAGCAAAGCCTGAGAATGAGGTCTGCCTGAATGAACCGGGCGGCTGAGTTTACTGCCGGTACCTGGCAGATCGCCCGATCGCGGTCCGCAGCAAGCTGGACTACGGCCTTCGGCCAGAATCAAAACCTCAGGGCGGCGGCACCTTTCACCTGTGCCGACAAAAGCGCATCCTGTCCCTCTACCGTTGCATGGCTGTGCACGAACAGGAACGTCCGTGCGTTTTCTTCTATCGGAACCGCGACATGATCGAACTCAAGCCCGCCTCAATTCCCGACATCCCGCTGCTGTGGTCGCTGCGCACGCGGGCGGTGCGGCAGTTGTGCGCCAGCCATTATTCCCCCGAGCAGATCGAAATCTGGAGCGAGGCGCCGCCGCCGGAGTCTTACCTGCGCCTGATGGCCAGCCGTTGCGCGCTGGTCGCGCAAGAAGACGGTCAACTGCTGGGTTACGGCATTCTTGATCGGCAGAGCGGCGAGGTCATCGCCGTGTTCGTCGAGCCTGCGCAAAGCGGGCGGGGCGTCGGCAAGCGCCTGATGGAAGGCCTTGAAGCGATTGCCGCCGAGGAGCATTTCACCCGTCTGTACCTCTACGCGTCGCTTAATGCCGCTGATTTCTACCGGGCAATGGGCTTCGTCGCCATTCGTGATGAAGCCTACCAACACCCCAGCGGCATCACCTTGCGCAGCCTGTACATGGAGCGGGTGATGCCTGCGCAGGCGCTGCACTGATCGTCGGCTCAATCCCCTCACATCCCACTGGCGTGGTGTTCCCTGGCTTGCTAACGTCGGCAAGCCTCTCAACAGGGAAATCGGGCCATGCCAGCACAGTACCCGTTGCAACGCCGTATCCAGGATGGACGACCGCTGCTGATCACCCCGCCCTTGCAGGCGAGCAGCGACGACACGTTGCATCGCTACCGTGAAGGTCAGTTGTGGGCAGTCCAGCAGGGTGTGATCACCGCCGAGCTGGACACCGGCAGTTGGGTGGTTCCGCTGCGCCATATCGGCTGGATTCCCCCAGGCGTCGCCCATGCCACCCGCGTGCATGACGCGGCCAGGGGCTGGATGATTTACCTGCGCCCCGACCTGTGCCCGCTGTTCCCGACCACACCGACAGTGTTCGACATGACCCCGCTGTCCAGCGCATTGCTCGAGCGCATTGGCGGCTGGGAGGATCATCCCGGCGAGCTCTCATTACCCCAGAACCGTCAGCTCGATGTCCTGTTCGACGAGCTGAAGATCTCCCCCGCCAACCCGCTGTTCTTGCCGATGCCCAGCAGCCCGCACCTGGTGGGCATGACCCTGACCATTGTCGCCGACCCGGCCAACAAGACCAGCCTGGATGACTGGGCCAAGCGGGTGGGCATGTCTCGGCGTGGACTGACGCGACACTTTCGCGCGGAAACCGGCATGTCGCTGGTGCAATGGCGGATCGTCGCGCGGATGAAGCGCGCGCTGGAGCTGCTGGCCCAGGGCGATAACGTCAATCGCGTTGCCCAGCGCCTGGGCTACGACAGCGTCAGCACCTTTATCGGCGCCTTCAGCGCGCAGTTCGGCACGACCCCCGGCGCATATGCCCTGTGATGTGACGTAACGCCGGTGGTCTGCGAGCCGCCCGCAGGGTCCAAGCTTTGTTATCCTGCGCGCCTTTGACGCACCTAACTGCCGTTTCACTCTGCCAAATGGGGTCTTTCATGACAGCCATTCTCCGACCACGTCCACAACCGATCAGCCGCGGCGACTACAAGACCCTGGGCCTGGCGGCGCTGGGCGGGGCGCTGGAAATCTACGATTTCATCATTTTCGTGTTCTTCGCGCTGACCTTGAGCCAGCTGTTCTTCCCGCCGGAAATGCCCGAGTGGCTGCGCCTGCTGCAAAGCTTCGGCATCTTCGTCACCGGCTATCTGGCGCGCCCGCTGGGCGGCATCCTGATGGCGCACTTCGCCGACAAGCTGGGCCGCAAACGGGTGTTCAGCCTGAGCATCATGATGATGGCCCTGCCGTGCCTGCTGATCGGCGTGATGCCGACCTACGCCGACATCGGCTATTGGGCCCCGCTGGTGCTGCTGGGCCTGCGCGTCTTGCAGGGCGCAGCGGTAGGGGGCGAGGTGCCGAGCGCCTGGGTGTTCGTCGCCGAGCACGCACCAAAGGGCCATCGCGGCTACGCGCTGGGCGTGCTGCAGGCCGGCTTGACCTTCGGTTACCTGATCGGCGCCCTGACCGCGACCTGGCTGGCCAAGGTGTACAGCCACGCGGAAATCCTCGACTACGCCTGGCGCATCCCGTTTCTGCTGGGCGGCGTGTTTGGTGTGATCGGCGTCTGGTTGCGCCGCTGGCTGAGCGAGACCCCGGTGTTCATGGCGCTGCATGCGCAGCGCGAAGGCATGACCGAACTGCCGCTGCGCGCCGTCGTGCGGGAGCATCGCCAGTCGCTGTTGCCCGCCGCGCTGCTGACCTGCGTATTGACCTCCGCCGTGGTGACCCTGGTGGTGATCACCCCGACCGTGATGCAGCAGCGTTTCGGCATGAGCCCCAGCGACACCTTCGCCCTGAGCAGCGTCGGCATCGTCTTCCTCAACATCGGTTGCGTGCTGGCCGGCATGCTGGTGGACCGCATCGGCGCCTGGCGTGGCGTCGTGCTGTACAGCCTGTTGCTGCCGGTGGGCGTGGGCCTGCTGTATGCCAGTCTGGTGATCCAGTGGCTGCCGGTCGGTCTGGCGTACGCCGTGGCGGGGCTGGCCTGTGGCATCGTCGGCGTGGTGCCGTCGGTCATGGTCGGACTGTTCCCGGCGAACATTCGCGTGTCCGGCATTTCCCTGACCTACAACATCAGTTACGCGCTGTGGGCCAGCACCACGCCGCTGGCGCTGATCGCCCTGATGCCGTGGAGCCCGTGGGTGTGCGTCGGCTACTGCGTGATCATGGGCGCGGTGGGCCTGCTGACCGCGATGTTCTTCGGCCTGCGCAAGGGCATGCAGGTCGACGACGTGCTGACGGCGCCTTGCAACCCTTGACCGACCGACGGGGCGTCATTGAGCGACGCCCCGCCCAGGACTACGCTTGCCTGACCGCTGTCCGAATGACTCGCAGAACAGTCAAGGAGCACCGCCGCGAGCGTCAAACCTATCCCCGAGGCCTGCACAGCCTGACTGTTTATATGGGCATTTCCGACGCGATCTGTTGCTTCCGGACGCAGGTCGCGTTGACCTCTTTCGTGTCGTTCCAGCACGTCCCTCCAGCTATTCCCAATCAATTGTAACGGGCGATTGTAATTGCAAGTTTCTGCGTTTATTGTCGCGGCCCGTATAACGACATTGGCTCTTGTGTGTGCGAATACTTCATTTGTATACAGGCCGAAGTGTGCCTGATTGCCAGGTCTGTCAGACAACCTAAAGGAAGTTTCTCTGTTGTGTGTAGGAATAATTACCTTGTGCAGTACTCGCATTAACCTTGGTCAGGAATATCTGGCGAAAGTGTAGAAAATTGAAAAGTGGGCTCAATAAAAACCTGTCGTCGCCGATGGGCTGTTTAACACCAGGGAAGGTTATCGAGAGAGGTCGGGGCAAAACGATGCAGGAACCGAAACACAGGCGCAGACGCCCCTTGCGCACCACGCCCCGGGAGCATGAGGTGCTCAGGCTGGTGCTGCAGGGCTACACCAACAAGGACATTGCGCAGCACCTGGGTATTAGCGATTACACCGCCCGGGATCATGTATCGGCGTTATTGAAGAAGAATCAGGTCAAGAGTCGTGCACAACTATTGGCACTGCATGTCATGGCGCCGCGCAAAAAGAAAACACCCGCACCCCTACATTCGACGGATTGAAACGCTGATTCATCAGTGCATAATGGCGATAACTTTCAATCAGTGTTTCTTCAAGGCGATGTCTTTCCGATGTTTGGCCTGGGAGCGGCGTTTGTTAGTTTTGTAAACCGTCGTTGATATGAATGAAGTTTAAAAGTCTGCCTGCAAGAGCGCGACGTGGGCGATGTGTCGGATGAGTCCGCGTTGATGGTGTTTGAACTGCACTGTTTTTCAGACAAGGCCCCATAACAAGAGGAAATCGCACAATGAGCACAGAAAAGCCGCCACGCGACGGCACGTCATCCCCGGATTCTCAGCCTGACGTTGATCACGGCGAGACCCCCGTCATGCTGGCGTTTCATGACCTGGTTCATGAGCAGGCCTCGTATGGCATGGATCATCTGCGCGAGTTGCACAGAATCTGGCTGGGACCTCGGGGTCTGTTCGCCAGCCTGAGCGCGGAAATCGAACAGCTGGGGCGGCAGGCGCCTGGGCTTGATGACCTTCTGACCCTGGACTGCCCGGAGCGTCTGGAGAGCGCAGAGCGTGCGGTAGCGTTCGCCTTGGCCAAGAGCAATCGCCGCCTTCCTGCGGCCAATCCCTTCCGGGGCCTGGCGCGTGAAGCGCTGTGTTGCATTGCCTTCGACGAGGCGGCGGGTTACACGCTGGTAGAGCGCTACGTAGCCTATGAAGCGATGCGCCAGGGCGATTCGGAGTTCTTCATCAAGTTGATTGCAACGACGCGTGGCGTGTCCGAGCGGCGCATCGTGTTTCGTGGCCTGCTGGAGCATTACGACCGATTGATGCCACTGGAGAAGTGTATTTTCCCCGACGATTATCGAGCGGTGCAGCAGGGCTGTCTCAGTCATGAAGAGGCGTTGAATGGTCCGTTGACGTTCGACGATGACGTGGGTGTCCTGCTGGAAAAGATGACGCCGCTCCAACTGCTCAAGAAGCTGTCGGCTACGTCCGAGCCAGCGCCTTGAAACTTCAAAACTCCGTGCTCAACGAAGCACACGCCTTAAGCCCCGGCGGCGCCGAGGTGACTCGGTTACGCCCGGTGCTCTTGGCGTCGTACAGCGCCATGTCGGCTTCGTGCAGCCACATGCCGGCGTCGGTGAGGTGCGGGCCGTAGGCGGCGATGCCGATGCTCAGGGTCAGTTCTAGCCCGGGGAGGCTGCTGTGGTGGTGTTCGTGAACGGTGCGGCGCAGGCGTTCAAGGATGTCGGTAGCCTGGGCCAGGCTGGTGTCGGGGAGGATCACGCAGAATTCATCGCCGCCGTAACGACCGGCCAGATCGGTTTGCCGCAGGCTGGAGGTCAGCGCGCCGCTCAGTTGCTTGAGCACGTTGTCGCCGATGATGTGGCCGTAGGTGTCGTTGATGGTCTTGAAGTGGTCGATGTCGATCAGCGCAACGCTGTTCTGCCGTTTCAGGGTCTGGCAATTGCTGAACTCGACCCGCAGCAGATCCTTCCAGGCACCGTGGTTCATCAGGCCGGTGAGGCTGTCGGTGGTGCTGAGTTTTTCCAGGGCTTTCTTGCTCTTCGACAACTGCACGGCCACGCGATAGCAGACCAGACCGATGGCCATGGGGTAGATCACCAGCATCGGTAAGCAGGCGTAGACCTGCATTTGAGTGATGGCCGGAAACAGCTCAGGCAGGAAGATGCCGTACGCCAGCGACGCGCCTGCCACTTGCGCCAGGGTGCCCATCAGAAACATTCGCGGGCCACCGGCAGCGATGTTGTTCATGGCCATCATCGACAGGGTGGTGACGGCGGGCAGGGGATTGAAGCCCATCGCGCCGGCCCAGAAACCACCGGCCAGCGAGTCGTACATCAGATTGCGGCGCTCGGCCTTGTAGGGTTGTTTCGACCGCTTGGCCAGCACAAACGCCATATGCGGCCAGGCGTAGCCGTTCAGGAGCATCAGCACCCAGACCCACGCGGGCGGGTGTGAAGGATACAGGGCAGCGGCGACCGTGAAAAAGCCGATACCCAGCCCGACGC
>CAURWS010000082.1:0-10239 GCA_963528485.1 uncultured Pseudomonas sp.
CCACGATCGAGGGTGGAATCAACACCGCAGCCAATGGCCCGCTGTCGCCGTCAGCCAGACTGTCGAAAATCCGCTGGGGCTCGCAGCGGCTGTCCACCTGCCAATGACTGACCCGCAAGCGCGGCAGTTGCGTGGATTGCTGCTTATCGACCATGCGGTTGGCGACCTCGAACAGGTCAGTCAGCCCATGAACCGCTGCGGTCTGCGCGCCGGGGTAGATCAGCAGGCCGATCTCGGCAACTGCCCGTTCAACGCTCATTGTCAGTTTTCCCTCGCTTAATGTCGGTGCAGCCAATCCCCGTGGGCGCCGCTGGGGTCAATACTCAACCCATGACAACGCATCACACACCTGAGGAAGCAGACATGTCCAAAACAGCGCTCATCGTAGTCGATATCCAGAACGACTACTTCCCTGACGGCAAATGGCCTTTGGTTGGCGCCGATGCCGCCGCCGACAATGCCGCGAAAATCATCGAAGCCTTTCGCACGGCAGGCCATCCGGTGGTGCACATCCGCCACGAATTCGTTAGCCCCGATGCGCCGTTCTTCGTCGCAGGCTCCGACGGTGCGAAGCTGCACGCCAAGGTGATCAACCGGGATCAGGAGACCGTGGTGCTCAAGCACTTCCCCAACGCATTCCGCGAGACCGGGCTGAAGGAGCTGCTGGATAATCAGGGTATCGAGAATCTGGTGATCATCGGCTCCATGAGCCACATGTGCATCGACGCCACCACCCGCGCGGCGAAGGATTTCGGCTATAACGTCAGGGTCGTCCACGACGCCTGCGCCAGTCGCGATCTGGAGTTCAACGGCAGTATGGTGCCTGCCACCCAGGTGCATGCAGCGTTCATGTCAGCGCTGGGCTTCGCCTACGCCGAGGTGATTTCAACAGCTACCTTCTTAAGCTGACACTCGCAGCAGCACGGCTTGCCGGCGGCGCCTCTCGTATCGCCACCGCCGGCAAGCAAGACCCATACAACTGCCTCACCTCAAACACCCACGACCAACGGCCCTTGATTCACATCCGAGCAAGCGTACGATTGCGTGATGTTGTACGATGACGTATAACAACCGCTTCGTATTGAGTTGCCCATCAACGTTAATCACGAGCCTCTAATAAAAATGACTATTCACACACGCCTTTCCTGCACGCCCCCGCAAAACCTGATCCTTACTTCACCTCCGCCTCCTCTCGAATACTCCCAGGGCAGCTGACCGCGCCTTTCGGGAAAACGCCCGTCTGCTTTACCCATGCCTAAGCCTGCGATGTCATCAGACAACGACCGCACGCTGAACGGCCGTCGCTTACCCGCGACACCCTTTCACGCCCCCTGAAACGGGAAAGGAGAGAACATGGACCCAAGAATAACAATCATCCTGTGCCTGACCGCCGGCTACTTCATCGTCATGTCCTACATCGGTTACAGCGTGCGCAAACACGCCAAAAGTAGTGATGGCTTCACCGGCGGCGGTCGCAGTTTCCCGCCCTTTCTGATCGGCGCGCTGCTGCTCTCGGAATTCATCGGCAGTTCGGTCAGCATCGGCACCGCGCAAAAAGGTTTCGAAGCCGGAATTTCCGCCGCCTGGAACCTCGTCGCGCTGTCGCTGGGCTTTCTGTTGCTGGCCCTGGTGCTGGCCAAGAAATACCGCGAAACGGGGCTCAACACGATCTCCGGCATCCTCGCTCAGAACTACGGCCAGGGCACTCGCTACGCCGCATCGGTGCTGACCATCTGCGCGCTGAGCATCGTCTCGGTGGCCCTGTATGCCAGCGGCGGCGCCGTGCTGGCGGCCGTGCTGAACATCGACAAGACCCTGGCCATTCTGCTGGTGGGCGTGATCACGGTGTTCTACGTCAGCGTCGGCGGCATGCGCTCGGTGGTGTACACCAACTTCGTCCACGCAGTGGTCAAATACATCGGCATCGTCCTGGCGCTGGCCTTCGCACTGAACGCCAGCGGCGGCATTGGCGCCTTGCAGGACAAACTGCCGGCCAGCATGTTCGACTTCAAGGGTGTGGGTTGGGGCCAGATCTTCGCCTGGATGATCGGCGGGGTCGGCTCGATCTTCGCCACCCAGTACGTGATCCAAGCGCTGGTCAGCACCAAGGACGAGAAAACCGCCAAGCGCGCGTGTTTCTACGTGTCGTCGCTGATGATCCCGTTCGGCCTGATGGCCGCGCTGATCGGCATGTGCAGCGCTTACCTCTATCCCGGCATCAAATCCATCGACGCCTTCCCTGCCTTGATCGCCCACATGCCGACCTTCTCGGCGAGCCTGGTGGTGATTGGTCTGGCGGGCGCGCTGTTCGGCGGCATCTCGGCCAACACCCTGGCCTCGGCCACCCTGGCGATGAAGGACTTCTACGACCCCTTCTTCAATAAAGAGAAGAACGACCGCCAATCGGTGGTGTTCATTCGTCTGGCGATCATCGTCATCGGCTTTCTGCCGCTGATCCTCGCGCTGTTCGCCGACAAGATCCTGCTGATCGCCTTTCTCGGCAAGGCCCTGCGCGCCACCCTGGCGGTGATCGTGCTGATGTGTTTCTACGCGCCGAAGTTCGGCTCGGGCCGTGGCGCGCTGGCGGGCGTGATCCTCTCGGTGTTCTCGACCATCGGCTGGTTTCTGGCAGGCAATCCTTACGGCATCGACAGTTCGTACTTCGCGCTGTTCGCCCCGCTGCTGACCATGGCCATCGCCGAACTGCTCAAAACCGGGCGTTCCGAGCCGCAACCTGTGTTACACAAGAACGGCTGAAAAGTCGTGCAGGCTCAGCAACTCGTCATCTTCATTATTTAACAGGGCGCGGCCTCGACTCGCAGGGCCGCGCCGCAAGGAGGAAACAATGAGCGACAAGAAAGCCGATGTTCTGGTCTGGGGCCCGGTGCATGCCGCACTGACTCAGAACCTCAATCGCGACTTCACCGTGCACAATCGCTGGGAAATCGCAGACATCGACGCCTGGGCCGCCGAGCATGGCGACAAGATCCGTGGTGTGGTGACCAGCGGCGTGTACGGCACCGACAATTCCCTGCTCGACAAGCTGCCGAACCTGAAACTGAGCAACACCCCGGACGTGCTCAACAACGCCGTGGCCGAAACCGCCATGGCCCTGATGCTCTGCGTGTCGCGGCGCATCAGCGAAGCCGAGCGTTTCGTTCGTGCCGGTAAATGGCTGACGGGCAAGCTGCCATTGGGCAACGATCTGTGCGGCAAGACCTGCGGCATCGTCGGGCTGGGCAAGATCGGCAAGACCATCGCCAAACGCGCCGCCGCCTTCGACATGAACATCGCCTACTACCGTCGCGGCCAGGCGTATTCGGACGTTTCCTACACCCATTACGGCGATCTGATCGAGCTGGCCAAGGCTTCGGACTACCTGATCGTCATCGTGCCGGGCGGCGCCGACACCCAGCACCTGATCAACGCCGACGTGCTCAAGGCGTTGGGCCCCAAGGGTTATCTGATCAACGTGGCCCGGGGTTCGGTGGTCGATGAGCAGGCACTGGTGGCCTCGTTGCTGGAATCGGGCATCGCTGGTGCAGGCCTGGATGTGTTCGAGGACGAGCCACAGGTGCCTGCCGAGCTGCTGACGCTGGACAACGTGGTGCTCACGCCGCACATCGGCAGCGGCACCTACGAAACCCGCCAGGCCATGGCGGATCTGGTGTTCGCCAACGTCAGCCGATTCTTTGATGAGGGTGAGCTGGTGACGCCGGTCGCGCTGTGAATTTGCCCTGCTCGCAGTAAGACTGGCCGGCGGTGGCGCCTTCACAATCGCCTCCGCCGGCACGCTGTGCGGCTACAGACTTGCCTGCGCTAACCGCGACCGTAGGTCAGTCTTCACCCCTGCCCGCCAACTTTTCTGGATAATGCCGGTCCAACCGCCCCGAACACGAACCCGGGAGAATCCTGTTTGAACATTGCTGGCGTTATTTTCGATTGCGACGGCACTCTGGTGGACAGCGAACGTCTGGCTGCCGGTTTGCTGCGCGACATCCTGCAGGAGCATCAGGTCTTGCTGAGCGTCGACGAGGTCCTCGCGCGCTTTCGCGGCGTGCAGTTCGCGCTGTGCATGGAAGGCCTGTGCCAGGATTACCCCTGGTTGCCCAACATCGAGATCGTCAACAGCTTCAGGGCCCGCACCCTGCCGTTGCTGCAGGCCGAACTTGAAGAAATGCCCGGCGCCGTGGAATTCGTGCGCGGCCTCGACTTGCCCAAGTGTGTGGCCTCCAACGGCCCGCGCAGCAAGATCGAAACCTGCCTGAGCACCGTGGGTTTGCTGGACGTGTTTCATGGCCTGATCGTCAGCGCCTATGAAGTCGATGCCTGGAAGCCATCGCCGATCCTCATCAAGCACGCCGCTGATCTGCTGGGCCTCAAGCCTGAAGAATGCCTCCTCGTGGAGGACAGCATCCCCGGTGTACAGGCTGGCCTGGGTGCGGGCGCGCAGGTGGCCGGTTATGGCGATACCGATTTCTCGGACTTCATCGACCACGCTAACTTCCATTCGGTAAAAAACTACGGCGAATTGAAAGAACTGGTACAGCGCATCAGTTAATCCGTGCGCCATCCACTCACTTGGCGCTTGTTCATCACGGCTGAACTCGATACTGTATATAAAAACAGTATCGAGAAACGCCATGCAGCTGATCGACAAGCTGAGCATCCTTGCCGACGCGGCCAAGTACGACGCTTCCTGCGCCAGCAGTGCAGCGCCCAAACGCAGCTCCGAAGGCAAATCCGGCATCGGCTCCAGCAACGGCATGGGCATCTGCCACAGCTACACGCCGGACGGACGCTGCGTTTCGTTGCTCAAGGTGCTGCTCACCAATTTCTGCCTTTACGACTGTCAGTACTGCGTCAACCGCCGCTCCAGCGACGTGCCCCGCGCACGTTTCAGCCCTGAAGAAGTCGTTACCCTGACCCTGGATTTCTACCGACGCAATTGCGTCAGCGGGCTGTTTCTCAGTTCCGGCATCATTCGCTCGGCCGACTACACCATGGAGCAACTGGTTCGCGTGGCCAAGTTATTGCGCGAGGAGCATGAATTCAGGGGTTACATTCATCTCAAGACCATCCCCGAAGCCGACCCTGCCTTGATCGAAGAGGCCGGGCGCTACGCCGATCGCCTGAGCGTGAACATCGAGCTGCCCACCCAGATCGGCCTGCAGACCCTGGCCCCGGAAAAGGAAATGGGCTCGATCAAACAGGCGATGAAGACCATTTACACCGGCCAGCAAACCGTACTCAACGAACCCAGGGCGCCGCGCTTTACCCCCGCCGGGCAAAGCACGCAGATGATCGTCGGCGCCGATGCCACTGACGACAACACCCTGCTGCACACCGCCGAATCGCTGTATGGCGATTTTCGCCTCAAGCGCGTCTATTACTCGGCCTTCAGCCCCATCCCCAACAGCCCGAAGAGCGTGCCGCTGGCCGCCCCGCCATTGCTGCGCGAGCATCGCCTGTATCAGGCCGACTTCCTCCTGCGCAGCTATGGCTACAAAGCCAACGAACTGCTCTCAGGCCCCGGCGATCTGGCGCTGGACATCGACCCGAAACTGGCCTGGGCGCTGGAACACCGCGATGCCTTCCCGCTGGATTTAAACCGTGCGGAACCGGCGATGATCGCGCGCATTCCCGGTATCGGCATTCGCACCACCCAGCGGCTGGTGGAACTGCGGCGCCAGCGGCGCATTCGCTACGAAGACCTGACCCGCCTGCGCTGCGTGCTGGCCAAGGCCAAGCCGTTCATCATCACCAGCGACTACCACCCGCGTCAGGCCGAAAGCACCAGCGTGCTGCTGCGCGAGCAATTGCGCGATCGTCCGCAGCCGCAGCAAATGGCGCTGTGGGCATGATCATTCTTGATTGCGACGATCTGTTCGACACCTGGCGCCAGCAGGCGCGCTGGTTGCTGAGCCATCAGATCAACCCCGATCAGGTGAGCTGGAGCGTACGCGAAGACGCCGACCTGTTCTCCAGCGACGCGCATTACCCGGAAAACCTCGGGCCGTTTCAGGCACGGGTGCCACTGGAGTTGCTGACGCTGCTGCAAAACGCCGCGCAGTATTGTGGCGAGCAACGCTGGAGCCTGCTGTATGAGGTGCTGTGGCGGGTCAGTCATGGCGATCGCACGGCCATGCTGGCGGGTGACAAGCTGGGCAGCGAACTGCATCGACGGCTGAAACAGGTCAGCCGCGAAGCGCATCATCTGCATGCCTTTTTGCGCTTCATCGCCCTGCCCGTTGACCCGGCGCCCAAGGATCTGACCGTCAAGGCTGCGCTATTGGACATGCAGACGCCGCCCGAATACGTCGCCTGGCACGAACCGGCCCACGACATTCTGCGCACCGCCAGCGAGCATTTCGTCGGTCGACTGGGGCGTCATCGCTGGATGATCGCCACGCCCAAGGACGCTGTGTTTTACGACGGTCAGCAGCTGATTCACAAACGCCAATGCCCCGACGCCTGGGCGTCGCTGGCGCGTAACGCCGATGACCCTCACGGCGAGCTGTGGCTGACCTACTACAGCCATATTTTCAATCCGGCGCGGCTCAACCCCAAAGTCATGCAGGGGCATTTGCCGACGCGGTTCTGGAAGAATCTGCCCGAAGGCCCGTTGATTCCGGCGCTGATCAGCGAAGCGCGCACCGGCAAGCAACGGGATGGGCAAGCGCGGCAGATTGCCGAGCGTCGAGGCAAGGTGATTCGCGGCTAACGCGAGGCGCGTTGTTGCTATTGAATCGCTGCGGATCAATCACTGCTGATGAATGGCCGTCTGCATGCCAGCCGTGTTCATCGGCGTGCCCAGCGCACTGCCGAAGAATTCCACGGCCTCGTTGCTTAGGTTGCGATGAATGTCTTCGCGATCGACGCCGATGGCATCGGTGCACAGGCCTGGTTGGGTCGCACGCTGCATGTCATCGCAGGGCGCCATGAACACAAAGTGCCCGGCACCGGCCAGCAGTTTGAAATCGGTGACCTCGGGCAGCTTGCGCGCCAGGGCTTCGGCGTTCTTGTCGATGGCCAACAGCTCGTCGCCATCGCCGCTGTAGAGCAGCACCGGCACGTGCACGTCCGATAATGTGTTGCGACCGAACATCAGGCCCAAGGGCGCCATCAGCATCAGCGCCCCCACGCGTGGGTCGGCCTGAGCGTGAAGATCCTCACGGTCGGCCAGCAACTCGCCCTGGGTTTTGCAGGCGTCGATGTCCTGAGGCCGTTGCAGGCAATAATTACGCAGGCGTTGCAGGTCAGGCTGGGCGCCCGCCAGGATCAACGCGGTCTCACCGCCCGCCGAGTAACCAATCACACCAACGCGTTTGGCGCTGATGTAGGGCGACAGCATCGGGTCGATCAATGCCGCGCTGATGGCTTCGGAGATCTGCAATGGTCGCCCATACAAGTTGCTCAGGCTGCCGAGGCGGCTGTGGTCCAGATAGTTGTCGCCGGGATGGAACACCGCGACGACGACAAAGCCCCTGCGCGCCAAAGACGTGGCCAGGTCGTGCTGGGCCAGTGGCGTGCCGTAGTTGCCGTGGGAGAGCATCAGCAGCGGGAAGCGGCCCATGGCGATGGCGGCGTCTTCGCTGGCTTCGATGGGGTAGCCCTGAACGCGGGTGACTTTGTCCGGGTCCGTGGAGGGATAAAAGGCGTAGGCATGCATGGGCCGCGAATCCAGCGGATCGAGGAACGTCAGCTCGTGAAAGCCCACGCTCCAGTTGTGCCGTTCACTGGCCTGCACCGAAAACAGGCAGCCAAGAAGGCTTATGACCATCACTGCACAAAGACGCATCATTGCAATGCCCCTCACCCATTGGATCCGTGCCATCCGGTTCAGGCCAAAAGGGCCTGAACTCCCTGTAAACCGTCGCCTATTGTTATCTGACAGAAGAGTTTCGATAACATTCAGCGAGGTTCTTAGATCAATAGTGCACAAGACGGGCCAAACTCTGAAAAATTAAGGGTACTGGCCGGATTACGCAGAGCTGGCCGAGTCTGCGGCGATTTTACTGCGTTGTGAAAGAGGTTACCCGCAAAGAAATCGCAAAGGCTGTCGGGGGGCTGAACGCGTGTGTGTAAACGCCACCGAAAACACGAAGGCCCCGTCATCCTTCGGCTCAACGCCTGAGGTGACGGGGCTTTTCGGTATCAGGTTGCCACATACGCGCCGATCAATGGCGCATCGCGCGGGCCATCAGGCGAACAGGGTTTCGTCGATTTGTTTCTTTGCAGCGGTCAGTGCGTTGGCGCGAGGCTCGTCACCGTAGGCCAGGCCGTGGGCGAAGACGAACTGCAGGTCGGTGACGCCGATGAAACCGAACAGCACCTTGAGCAGGTCCTCGTGACCCACGCTGGTTGGCTGACCGACATGCAGGCCACCAGCGGTGGAAACGATGATCACTTTCTTGCCTTTGCACAGGCCTTCAGGGCCGGTTTCGGTGTAGCGGAAGGTGCGACCGGCAACGGTGATGCGATCGATCCAGGCCTTCAGTTGGCTTGGAATGGTGAAGTTGTACATGGGCGCGCCGATGACCACGACGTCCGAAGACAGGAATTCCTGCAGCGTGGCTTCGTTGGTTTCCACTTCCAGCTTCTGCGCCGCATCGCGACCTTCAGCCGGGGTGCCCGCAGCGGCCAGGGTGGCGCCGGAGAAGTGGCTCAGCGCATCGCTGGCCAGGTCGCGGTAAACCACTTCAGTGCCCGGCTGGGTCGCGGTGAACGACTGAACGACGCTGCGGCTCAGTTGGCGCGAAGCAGAGTGATCGCCGAGGATGCTGGAATCGATGTGCAGAAGTTTCATGAGGTGCTTCCCAAGTGAGCGTCGCCCTTGAGCGACAAGATGGGGATCATCCTACCCTGCAATCGAATCGCTGATTAGTCAGCAAAAATGCGATTGTTCGTTCTATTAACAGGACAATCGCACCGTGCTTTATGCCTTCGCTGATTAAGCTCGAACGGCTATCAGTCCTTCTTGATGCCCGAGCCAAACCCTGCAAAGCGTTTGTTGAAGCCGGCGATACGCCCTTCGGTCGTAGCCTGGCGCTGTTGGCCGGTGTACATCGGGTGGGACGCGCTGGAAACGTCCAGTGCCACATACGGGTAAGTGTTGCCGTCGCTGTATTGATGGGTGCGGTCGGTGTCGACGGTCGAGCCGATGAGGAAATACACGTCGGCGGCGGTGTCGTGGAACAGCACGGTACGGTACTCGGGAGGATATTCGGTTTCATGGGGATTTCCGATCAATGTGATGATTTAGATATGTTATACCGTAACATCATCTGACTATTCAACCCGCCTGATATCCGGGAGCGGCAGATGGGCTGCCGCTCCTCATCCCCTGCAAGCCTGGCGAAGCCCCGCTCAGTCGCGATTCAACTCTTCTATCAACACCTTGTTGAACCCCGCCGGATCCTCCATCTGCGGTGCGTGCCCCTTGCCGGGGAATTCGATCAGCTTGGCGCCCGGTATCAGAGCCGCCGCCTGCTTGCCCAGCACATTGTAATGACCGATTTTGGCCTTAACGTCCGGCGGCGCGATGTCGCTGCCAATGGCGGTGGTGTCGGCGTCACCGATGAGCAGCAGCGTCGGCACCTTGAGTTTCGGCAGCTCGTAAAAGACTGGCTGGGTGAAAATCATGTCGTAGATCAGCGCCGAGTTCCACGCGACCCGCTTGTGCCCCGGCCCCTTGTTGAGCCCGGCCAGCATGTCGACCCAGCGATCGTACTCAGGCTTCCAGCGCCCGCCGTAATACGTGCTCTGCTCGTATTTGCGGATGCCGTCGGCGTTGAGCTTGAGCTCGCGCTCGTACCATTGATCGACGCTGCGCCATGGCACGCCCAGGGCTTTCCAGTCTTCCAGGCCAATGGGGTTGACCAGCACCAGCTTGCCGGTCTGCTCGGGGAACAGCAGCGCGTAACGAGTCGCCAGCATGCCACCCGTGGAATGGCCAATGATGTCGGCGCGAGTCACGCCAAGGCTGGCCAGCAGCGCGTGGGTGTTGGTGGCCAGTTGCTGGAAGCTGTACTGATAGCTGTCGGGTTTGGTCGAGGTGCAGAACCCCACCTGATCCGGCACCACGACGCGATACCCCGCCGCGCTCAGCGCCTTGATGCTGTCTTCCCACGTTGCGCCGCAGAAATTCTTGCCATGCATCAGCACCGCGGTGCGGCCATTGGCCTTGCCGGTGGGTTTGACGTCCATGTAGCCCATCTGCAGGGACTTGCCCTGGGA
>CAURWS010000083.1:0-10207 GCA_963528485.1 uncultured Pseudomonas sp.
GCGTCGAACAGCTGCGCGAGCAACTGGTCGATCAGCAACCCTGCCCGGTCTGTGGCAGCGAAGAGCACCCGTACCATCAGTCCGACGCCTTGCTGCAGGCGCTGTCCGGCCATGACGACGGTGAAGAAGCAGCCGCGCGCCTGAAGGTCAGTCAGCTCAGTGAAACCCTCGCCGAACTGCGCGCCGAAGTCGCCGAGCTGAACAACCAGCTCAAGCAATCCAAACCGCAGCAGGAGCAACTGGGCGAACAGTTGCAGAAACTGACGCCCGACCTCCAAGCGCACCCGCTGTACCCGCGCCTGCTGGAGCAACCCGAACACCAACGCAGCGACTGGCTCAGCGAGCGTCTGCATCAACTGGCGCAGGAGGTGCTCAACGCCGAGCAACGCCAGACCCGCCTGCTCAAAGTGCAGCGCGACGCCGAAGCCCTGCAACAGCAAGTGCAGGATGCCCGCGATGCGAGCCAGCAAGCGATGAAGCTGCTCGACGATCAACAGCGCAACATCTCGCTGGACAACCAGGCCTTCGAAACCGCGCTGCAAGAGTTCGAACCGCTGCTGCCGCGCGAGAGCCTGGCGCTGTGGCGCGAGTCGGCCACACAAAGCTTCATTCAGCTGGACAACGACATCGCCCTTCGCGTCCAGCAGCTCGATCAACAAAAAGACGAGCAGCAGGAACACAGCGAGCGCGCGCAGAAAATCGAGCGCGAGCAGTTCGCCCAGCAAGGTCGTCAGCAACAGCATCAACAGCTGCAGCAGCGCGTGCAAAACAGCCAGCAACAAGCGCAGGCCGTGCAGCAGCGTCTGAAGGAAATCCTCGGCGAACAGCCCAGCGCCGAAGCCTGGCAGCAGCAACTGGAGCAGGCCGTCGAACAGGCGCGTCAGGCTCAGGCCACGACCCTTGAGGCCCTGCAACAGGCCCGCAGCGAGCTGATCAAACTGACTGCCGAGCTGGAAGGCGAGCGTCAGAAACTGCACTCGCTGGAGCAGGACGTTGCCGATCTGGATCGTCAGATCAACGACTGGCGCGCTCAGCACAGCGAGCTCGACGACGTCGCCCTTGAGGCCTTGCTTGGCTTGAGCAATGACGACGTCAGCCTGTTGCGTCAACGCCTGCAACACAGCGAGAAAACCCTGGAGCAGACCAGGGTGCTGGTGCAGGAACTCGAGGCGCAGCTGCAACAACATCAGGCTCAGCACAGCGACATCAGCGACGCCGAGCAACTGACGGCCGCGCTGACCGACGCCCAGACGCAATCAGCCACCCATGACCAACTCTGCGCCGACTTGCGCGCCCAGATCAGCGAAGACGAACGCCGTCGCAACGCCAACAGCGAGCTGCAGGAACGTATCAAAACCGCCCACGGCGAGTACCTGCGCTGGGGGCGTCTGGCCACGTTGATCGGCTCGGCCGAAGGCGACAAATTCCGCAAGATCGCTCAGGCCTACAACCTCGACCTGCTGGTGCATCACGCCAACGCCCAACTCAAGCAACTGGTGCGCCGCTATCGCCTCAAGCGCGGCGGCAGCATGCTGGGGCTGTTGGTGATGGACACGGAAATGGGCGACGAACTGCGCTCGGTGCACTCGCTTTCCGGCGGCGAAACCTTCCTCGTGTCGCTGGCGCTGGCTCTCGGCTTGGCGTCGATGGCGTCGAGCACGCTGAAGATCGAATCGCTGTTCATCGACGAAGGCTTCGGCAGCCTGGACCCCGAATCCCTGCAACTGGCCATGGACGCCCTCGACGGCCTGCAGGCCCAGGGGCGTAAGGTCGGGGTGATTTCCCACGTGCAGGAAATGCACGAGCGCATTCCGGTGCAGATCCAGGTGCGCCGCCAGGGCAACGGCCTGAGCACCCTGGAGGTCAGCTGATGGCCGCCCTGCTCTACTCCTTCCGCCGCTGCCCCTACGCCATGCGGGCACGCATGACCGTGGCCTATTCCGGCGTGCAAGTGGCTATCGTCGAAGTCAGCCTCAAGGCCAAGCCGGCAGAAATGCTCGAACATTCACCCAAGGGCACTGTGCCGGTTCTGGTGCTCGACGATCAGGTACTGGAGCAAAGCCTGGACATCATGCACTGGGCCCTGGCGCAGAATGATCCGCAGGACTGGTCCATGAGCTCGGACGCCGATGCCCAACAGCAAATCGCCGAGCTGATCGCGGAAAACGACAGCACCTTCAAGACCGATCTGGATCGCTACAAATACGCCGTGCGCTACCCCGAGTTCACGCAAGAGCAGTACCGCGCGCGGGGCGAAGTGTTTCTGGCAAAGCTCGAACGTTTGTTGAGCGGGCGAGACTTTTTGATCACCGATCACCCGACCCGGGACGTCACCGCCCTGGCGGCGTTCGTGCGTCAGTTCTGCTTCGTTGACCCGGTCTGGTTCTGGCAAAGCCCCTACCCGAAATTGCAGGGGTGGTTGCAGCGGTTTCTGCAATCGGCGTTGTTCATCGAGGCGATGGCCAAACGCGTGTGATCACCTGTGGCAGTCCGGCTTGCCGGCGGTGGCGCCCTTGAGATTGCCTTCGCTATATCTTTCCAGTCATGAGTACCCAAACAAACGACAGCAGGAGCAACACCGCACCTCCCATAGTGGGAATCAAAACCCAGCGCTTGAGACGGGGTGGCATGTTCTTTACATCGTCGGGATCAACCAGCCCCTTGCGCACGTACATGTTTGTGAATAGCAATGCCCCCATTGCCGTGGACAGCCTGTACTGGCGACCCAACAAACCGACATTGCTCCCCATTCGTTTAGCATCGATATTGAGTTTGCTCTTTCCAAGCGCGTTTTCAATTTGCTCGAGCCTGAAGAGAGCTACCCACAAAAGCACCGCCGCATTAATCAGGATGAGAAAAAAGAGCAGCACCACGCCCCAATCCAGGACATATTTAACGTCCATGGACGGCTTCATACATAATAGTGGTTGTGCCTTCTCCGATCATGGATCCCACCTTTCCACTTCCCCATGCCGTAACCGCCCCCGCCACGAGAGCGCAGCCCGCTATCACTAATCCGCCGGATACGGCTCCAAGCCCGACACAGATGGATTGGCCAGCCGCCGCTCCAGCAGTCCCTCCAAACCAGGCAAGGCCTACTCCGCCGACTGTTTTACCGGTTTCAACATACTTGGCACGAGTGCATTCCTCTTCACGCCCTGTAGAACAGGCCTCTTTAATCTCCAGTGCGCCTACGCCAACGTCCAGAGCAACACCCACGTACGTTCCTTTGCTCATGGCACTCGCCATTGTGGTCACACCCCTGACCTTGCTGGCATAGCCCCTGATGTCACCCGTATGCAGGTAGCTCTTGCTGGAAATACCCAGGATCTGCTTCATCTTGCCCTGATTGTTCAGGCCCGAGCCATAGCGACCAATGCCTTTCAGCTCTCCTGCATCCGAGAGAACAACGCACGGCGCTGGGCAAAGAACCGATCGTTGGTCACACCTCCCGCACGCCACCGCTGATGCAATGCCTCGGTCTGTTTGAGCAAGTCCTCCAGCGCCTTGAGATGCTTGCTCCACGCGGCCGTGCTGGCCCCGATGCCGATCGAGCCGTACGACATAAAGCTTTGCAGCAGGTCGAAGTTGTGCGTCATGACGGAGCTTTCGTGGCTTGTCATGCCAATCATGGCCCCGCGAACCTGCGAGGCCAGCTCCATCAACTGCGTTTCTTCGGGTGTGCACAGGTGCGTCGAACCGTCACTGACGACCACGATCTCCCCTGGCATCACCATGCCGTTTCGTAGAAAGGGATTGAGCTGATCGAGCTTTGAACGAGCGTTCATGGAGAGGGCGAGATGGTGATCTCTAAGGTGAACATAGGGCCGGGGTTGATCGTTAACGAATGCATAGAGTTGTGACACGTCGAGCTCCCTGCTTTGAAAGGATTGCCGCTGCGCGGTGTCCTCACCGGGCCAGTAGAAGCCGGACAGTAATTTCAGGGTTTGGCGATGTCATCAAACAGATGATTGAAAAAGGCCTGATCACGAGATTTTCGGAAATCCCCTACACGAACGCTATCAATGGCCTACACGACAGAGAACAACGCGCTCGACGCAACGCATAGATTGTTTCTTGGGTAGTTCCGAGAGACGACGGCTAAACAGCTAACCCTGTAGCAGCACGGCTTACCGGCGGCAGCGATCGTTCGGACGCCACCGCCGGCAAGCCGGACTGCTACAGGGACCTGCGTCGTCATACCGTTTTCCATTCGAAAATGTCGGAGACGAATTCGCCATGTTTAGGCGGCGGATTGCCCGCATTGAGCTTCTGCGCCCGCAGCATCTCGATGTCTTCGGCCACTTCGGCCTTGAACTCCATACTGCGCGCCACGCCGCCCACCGACCCCTCGCCAAAGCCCAGCAGCGAGCAGCCGTTATTGATCACGGCGAAAAACACAATCACCCAGAAGCTCGCCCCCCTCACGACGCACGCCCCTTCGCCTGATTCGTCGCACGCTCAAGTGCAACGACAGACGTTTGCGTGGACGCCGAAGTGGGCGCGCTCAGTTGAGGATTCAGGCTGACGACAGTGACCACTGCGATGAAAACAACATACAACGCGATGGCGGTATAAGCGCCTTGTTTAAGTGAATGAAGAATGGCAGTGGCCATGACAACAGCTCCGGGATGTTTCGTTTGTGGCGGCCAGAATGCCCGGAGTTGTTAGGGATGAAAAACGATGTGCAGCGATTCAGAAGATCGATTGGGTTGATGATTTTAGGCTTCAATCGAGGCGATAGTTTTTGCGCAGACTATTTATTTAACGCATAAAAAAATCCCCGTCGCTTATTCAGCAGACGGGGACCAAAGGGAGGGAATTCAACGCTTTCGCGAGCAAGCTCGCCTGCATTTGATGCATGGCCTGACACGCAGTGGTCAGCGGGTCGCATCAACCTGGCTAAGGCGAAGTTGCTCGCGAAAGCGTTCTTTCTGTTTCGCAGCATCGGAAACGTTACAGCAGTTGCAACATCACTTCTTTGGAATCCATTCCCCAGTAGTGTTCGTGGCGTTAATGGGGAATGGATTCATCGGGTCAGTGTTCTTCATTGCTGGGTCTTGTGATCCAGAGCGGCGTAGAAGTTGGCACTTTGTTGCAGGTATTTCGGGGTGTAGCTCTGGGTCGCGCTGACTTTTTTGTCTGTGGCTTCGACACTGGCGCTGGCGGGCAGTGCAACGGTGGCAGAGATGGCAGACGCGGCGATGATGGAGAAGAGATTGAAGTTCATGATGTGTACCTCGGTGTAGTGTTTCGTTTCAAGTCTTGACCGTCTTGGCCGTGGAATGAAAGTTACGCCCGACGAGCTTTCAGAAAAAATCTTTTCTGCCACTAGCCCTTATCAATTCAATTAATAGATGGCTCCACCCCTTGTAAATCAAGGGCTGGAGCCTGCGTCAATGTGTCACTTGCCGGTTTTCAATGGCTCAGAAAACGGAAATCGGAAGGGGAATCGATATCGATTTTCTGCACGGTGTCACCCAGGACGCCGGTTTTCGGGTCGACGCGTACGGTGACGATCTGGTTGCTCTTCTGGTTGGCGATCAGCACGAAGTGGCCGCTGGGGTCGAAGGCGAATTCGCGGGGCTCCTTGCCCTCGACGGAGCGACGCTGGACTTCCTTGAGTTGGCCGTTGGCGCCGATGCTGAAGACCAACAACTCGTTGACCTCGCCGCGATTGGCGACATACAGGAACTTGCCGTCTGGCGAGGTGTGCAGGCCGCCAGCGGCGCGGTATTGCTGGCCGTCTTTGTTGGCCAGGTCCACCAGCTGGGTGCGTTTGAACACGCCGTCGTGGTAGTCGAATACGGCCACTTGCGCGGACATTTCCATGGTCAGCCAGGCGTGTTTGCCGTCCTTGCTGAACAGCAGATGACGCGGGCCGCTGCCCGGTGGCAGGTCGACCGATGGGGTCTTGGCCGGCTTGAGGGGCTGGGTCTGTTTGGCGTCGTAGTTGAAGACAAACATCTTGTCGGCGCCCAGGTCCATGGCGATCAGGTACTTGCCATCGGGGGTCGGCACGGCCGCGTGCACGTGGGACGACGCCTGACGCTCGGGATTGACCTTGCTCGCCTCGTGGGTCGCGGTCTGCACGACCGGCGACAGCTTGCCATCCTTGCCGACCGGCACCACGGCCAGCGAACCGCCCGGATCAGGGTGCACGGCGTAGTTGGCGACGAACAGGAAGCGGCCGTCAGCGCTGAGGTTGGAGTGGGTCGGCTCCTCGCCCTTGCTGTCGATCTGGTTGATGAACGACACCGCGTGGGTCTTCGGATCGATGGCAAAACTGCTGACCTTACCGACCACGTCGGTCTGGCCCGGGCCGTTTTCATTGACCGCGAACAGGTGGCGCTGGTCTTTGGAGAGGGTCAGCCAGGAAGGGTTTTCGCTTTTGATCACCTGACGCGGCGTGGCTTCGAGCTGGCCGGTCTGGGTGTTGAAGCCATAACGGTAGATGCCTTCGCTTTTGCCTGCGGTGTAGGCACCCACCAGTACGTCGTAATCGGTCATGGGTTTGGCCTGAACGGAGAGAGCGGTAAGGCTGCTGGCGAGCACCAGCCAGGGCAGGAGTCTGGGTGTCATGGGAGCGATCTCGTTGTTGGAGTTGTTGGCGCGCGGTTCACGCGAGAACCAGGTCTATGACAGCGGTTTGAGGGGAGTAGTTGCTCGGTGAAACGCCATTTGAATCTGCAGGCGCGCGCTCGCCGGCGATTGCGGTGTGTCTCCCAGTCCAGGGCGTCGACATGCCCTCATCGCGAGCAAGCGCGCTCCTGCAAAGGCGATACGTTATTCGACGTCAACGTCTTCATCGTCATCGTCATCGCCAGCTGCGAACGCGTCGAGCACGACGATGCGGTGGTCGGCGTTGCCGTCGTTGATCACCCAGCTTTGCAGGGCGGCGTCGAATTCGGCGGAGTCGACCTGGGCCAGAGAGAAACGCCAGACCTTACGCTCGCGGCCGTCCATGCTTTCGATCTGCAGCATTTCATCCAGAGTGAATTCAAAGGCGTGCAGGCCGTCGACTTCCAGCATGCCGTGGGAGGTCAGGGCCGATTGCAGGGCGGCGCGCAGGGTTTGGGGGGTGGTGGTCATGGCAGAGTTCGCATCGGTTTAAAGCGCGAATGATAGGCCAAAAGGCGCCGCCTGGGAGCAAACGGCGCCTGCGAGGTCGGCCGAGCGATCAGTCCTGCGCCGCATCCTTGGCGTAATACCGCGCCGGAATGCCCCAGATGATCAGCGCAATCGCCAGCACGCTCACGGCAAACAGCGCATACAAGGCTGGCGTGGCGGTACCGGTCAAATCCTTGATCCGCCCGACCATGAACGGCGCGATGATGCCGCCCAGCTGGCCCAAGGAGTTGATCAGCGCGATGCCTGCTGCAGCGGCGATGCCACTGAGAAAGCGCGGCGGAATGGTCCAGAAGATCGGCATCCAGGCAATGATGCCGGTCATGATCAGGGTCATGCCGATCATCAGCGGCACCAGTTGGCCGGGGAACAGCGCGCAAACCAGATAGCCCACGGCCGTCAGGGTCGCGCAGGCTGCCATGTGCCAGCGGCGTTCACGGTGGCGGTCGGAGCTGGCGCCGATCAGCAGGTTGCCGATCACCGCGCCGACGTAAGGAATGACCGTGAGCAGGCCGATGTCCATGGTGTCCATCACCCCCGCGCTCTTGATCAGTTGCGGCATCCAGAACAGCAGACCGGTCAGGGCCATGACCAGGCACAGGTAAATCGCCGACATGACGTAAGTGGTCGGGTGTTTCCAGATGTCCTTGACCTTCTGCGACACGGCAGGCTTGGGCTCCCTGGCCATGCGCGACAGGACGATGGCCTTCTCCTGTGCGCTGAGCCATGGGGCGTCTTCGATGCGGTCCTTGACCAGCCAGAACACCACGCCCCCCAGGATTACCGACGGGATGCCTTCGAGCAGAAACAGCCAGCGCCAGCCGGCCAGGCCCATCACGCCGTCGAAGTGGCCGAGGATCAGCCCGGCGATCGGACCGCCGACAATCCCGCACAGGCAAATGGAGCTTTTGAAGTAGGAATTGACCCGCGCACGTCGTGTGCCGGGGTACCACTGGGTGAAGAAATACAGCACGCCGGGGACGAAACCGGCTTCCATCACGCCAATCAGAAAACGCAGGGTGTAGAACCAGAATTCGGTCTGCACAAACATCATGCAGGCCGAGGCAATGCCCCAGGACACCATGATCCGCGCGATCCAGATGCGTGCGCCGATGCGATGCAGCAGCACGTTGCTGGGGACTTCGAAGAGGAAATAGCCGACGAAGAACAGGCTCGCGCCCAGGCCATAGATGGTCTCACTGAAGCCCAGATCGCTGGCCATCTGCAGTTTGGCGAAGCTGATGTTGACCCGGTCCAGGTAGGCGAACAAAAAACAGCAGATGAACAGCGGCACGATGCGCCAGCTGACCTTGCGGTAGATGCTGTCTTCCAGCGCGTCGGTGTCGAGCTGTTCCAGCGGGATGGCGTTGGCGGTCATGGGGCGCACCTCGTTTGTTCTTATATGTGCAGAAACGGATGACCTGTCGGAGCGCGCTCCTTCAAGGCTTATGCGTTGATAGCGGCGGTGCTATTCACCCCATCCACCAAGCGCTGAATCCCCAGCGGGTTGGCGTTTTTCAGGGCGTCGGGCAAGGCGCTGTCGGGGTAATTCTGGAAGCACACAGGGCGCAGGTAACGGTCGATGGCCAGGGTGCCGACCGAGGTGCCGCGCGCATCCGAGGTCGCCGGGTACGGGCCGCCGTGGACCATTGAGTCGACCACTTCCACACCGGTCGGATAGCCGTTGATGAGAGTCCGCCCGACCTTCTGTTCCAGCAGCCCGGTCAGTTCGCTGAAGCGCTGCAAGTCATCGCCATCAACCAGCAGCGTCGCGGTCAGTTGCCCGTGCAGCCCCAATAACGCCTCGCTGAGCTGGGCCTGATCGGCGACTTCGACGAGGACCGAGGTCGGCCCGAAGACTTCTTCCTGCAGCAGCTCATCGCCGTCCAGCAACAGGCTGACATCGGCCTTGAACAGTTGCGGATGGGCCTGATCGCCCTGCTGCTCGCTGCCTGCCAGATGGGTGATACCCGCGTGAGCGTGCAGTGCCTTCAGGCCTCGGCTGTAGCTGCTCAGGGTGCCGAGGTTGAGCATGGTTTGGGGCGGCTGCTGGTTGATCTGATCGGCCAGGCGCTTCTGGAATTCGCTGAAGGCCGGGGAACGCAGACCGATGATCAGGCCGGGGTTGGTGCAGAACTGCCCGCAGCCCTGGACGATAGAGCCTGCCAGTTCCGTGGCGATACGCTCGCTACGCAGGCCCAGGGCCTGAGGCAGGATGATCACCGGGTTGATGCTCGACATCTCGGCGAACACCGGGATCGGTTGCGGGCGCGCAGCGGCCATGTCGCACAGCGCACGACCGCCCTTGAGCGAGCCGGTAAAGCCGACGGCCTGAATCGCCGGGTGCTTGACCAGCCACTCGCCCACCCCGCCGCCATAGATCATGTTGAACACGCCCTTGGGCATGGCGGTTTTTTCCGCAGCGCGCAGCAAGGCGCCTGCAACGAGTTCGGCGGTGGCCATGTGGCCGCTGTGGGCCTTGAACACCACCGGGCAGCCGGCGGCCAGTGCAGACGCGGTATCGCCGCCTGCGGTGGAAAACGCCAGCGGGAAATTGCTCGCACCGAACACCGCCACCGGTCCCAGGCCGATGCGGTACTGACGCAGGTCCGGACGCGGTGCAGGCTTGCGTTCCGGCAGCGCGAGGTCGATACGCGCCCCGTAAAAATCGCCGCGGCGCAGAACCTTGGCGAACAGGCGCATCTGCCCCGTCACCCGCCCGCGCTCGCCTTGAATGCGCGCAGTCGGCAACGCGGTTTCACGGCAAACCGTGGCGATGAAATCGTCATCCAACGCATCAATTTCATCGGCGATGGCGTCGAGAAATTGCGCGCGTTTTTCCGCGCTCAGCGAGCGGTAGGCCGGGTACGCAGAAGCGGCGGCCTTGGCAGCGGCATCGACTTCCTCGACGGTGGCCTGATAGAAGTCGTGGGGCAGGTTTTCACCGGTGCTGGCATCCACGCTGTACACGATGATGGTGCCCGCCGCGCTGCGATTGCCGCCGATGAAGTTGTGGCCAGTGATCTGGGTCATGAACGGTTTTCCTTATCAGAGCTGTGTGATGCCACCCGGCTGAAAC
>CAURWS010000084.1:0-10146 GCA_963528485.1 uncultured Pseudomonas sp.
ACCAGGCACTGTGAAAACTACTGCGCTTGACAATACTGCGTCAAAAACAGGCTCGGACTGCTCATTTACAACCAGTAGACTCCGCGTCCTCGCCTGTTTTTTCCTTGTCTTGCCTGCGCTCGCTACGTTTTCACAGCGCCTGGGAACAAGGCTTTGACGTAACACCACGCCGCGACCGGCCCAGCCGTCGCGGCGTTTTTCAATATCGCGCCGCACCGGGAATGCCGGGCGGCATGACTACTTTTCAAGGAGCGCATTTCATGGCTGTTGGTCTTGGTCCTCTGCCGACGCTGCACCCGGTTCCCGGTTTCGAACTGGGCATTTCCTCTGCCGGTATCAAGCGCCCGGGGCGCAAGGACGTCGTGGTCATGCGCTGCGCCGAAGGTTCGAGCGTGGCTGGCGTGTTCACCCTGAACGCGTTTTGCGCAGCCCCCGTGATCCTCTCCAAGCAGCGCGTGGGCGGTACCGTTCGCTACCTGTTGACCAACACCGGCAACGCCAACGCAGGCACCGGTGAGCCGGGTCTGGTGGCTGCCGCGCGCACCACTGCCAAACTGGCCGAGCTGACCGGCGTCGACGCAAGCGCCGTGCTGCCATTCTCCACCGGCGTGATCGGCGAGCCGCTGCCTGTGGAAAAGATCGAAGGCGCACTGCAAGCCGCGCTGGACGACCTGTCTGTGGATAACTGGGCGGCTGCGGCCACCGGCATCATGACCACCGACACCCTGCCAAAAGGCGCCAGCCGTCAGTTCCAGATCGACGGCGTGACAGTCACTGTCACTGGCATCAGCAAGGGCGCGGGCATGATTCGTCCGAACATGGCCACCATGCTCGGCTACATCGCCACCGACGCCAAGGTTTCCCAGAGCGTGCTGCAAGACCTGATCCGCGACGGCGCCAACAAGTCGTTCAACCGCATCACCATCGATGGCGACACTTCGACCAACGACTGCTGCATGCTGATCGCCACCGGCCAGGCCGACCTGCCGGAAGTCACCCAAGCTCGTGGCCCGCTGTTCGACGCCCTGAAAAAAGCCGTGTTCGAGGTCTGCATGGAGGTCGCTCAGGCCATCGTGCGTGACGGCGAAGGCGCGACCAAGTTCGTGACCGTTGAAGTCAACGGCGGCGGCAATCATCAGGAATGCCTGGACGTCGGCTACACCGTCGCTCACTCGCCGCTGATCAAGACTGCACTGTTCGCTTCCGACCCGAACTGGGGCCGCATCCTGGCCGCTGTGGGCCGCGCAGGCGTGCCGAATCTGGACGTGAGCAAGATCGACGTGTTCCTCAGCGGCGTGTGCATCGCCAGCAAAGGCGCACGCGCCACGACCTACACCGAAGAGCAGGGCTCGGCGGTGATGGCCGAAGAGGAAATCACCATCCGCATCGAGCTGGGCCGTGGTGATTGCAGCGAAACCATCTGGACGACCGACCTGTCCCACGAGTACGTGAAGATCAACGCGGAATACCGCACCTGATTTTCACAATGGTCAGTTTTTAAGGAAGGCTAAACGTGAAACGCATCCATGTAGCCGCCGCGGTCATTCGCGGCACCGACGGCAAGATCCTCATTGCCCGGCGCGCTGACAAGCAGCACCAGGGCGGCTTGTGGGAGTTTCCCGGTGGCAAGGTCGAGCCCGACGAAACCGTCGAGGCGGCCTTGTCCCGCGAGCTGAAGGAAGAGCTGGGCATCGTGGTCGCCAAGGCGCGGCCCTTGATCAAGATCCAGCACGACTACCCGGACAAACAGGTGTTACTGGATGTCTGGGAAGTCTCGTCTTTTACCGGCGAGCCCCACGGCGCCGAGGGTCAGCCATTGGCCTGGGTGTCGAACCGGGAGCTGGCCAGTTACGAGTTTCCTGCGGCGAATCAGCCAATCGTCGCCGCTGCTCGCTTGCCAGGTGAATACCTGATCACGCCGGATGCGCTGGAAACGCCTCAGTTACTCAAGGGCATGCAGAAGGCGATTGCCGACGGTATCAAACTGATCCAGCTGCGCGCGCCCAATGGCTACGACCCCAAATACCGCGACGTCGCGGTGGATGCGGTGGGCCTTTGTGCAGGCAAGGCGCAGTTGATGCTCAAGGGCCCGCTGGAGTGGCTGGGTGACTTCCCGTCTGCCGGCTGGCACCTGACCAGCGAGCAGTTGCGCAAGTACGCCAGCAAAGGTCGTCCATTCCCGGAGGAGCGCTGGCTGGCGGCTTCGTGCCACAACGCTGAAGAGTTGTCTCTGGCTGAGCAGATGGGTGTGGATTTCGTGACCCTGTCGCCGGTTCAGCCGACCCTGACTCACCCCGACGCTCAGCCATTGGGCTGGGAGCAGGCGAGGGCGTTGATCGAAGGGTTCAGCAAGCCGGTTTATCTGCTGGGTGGCGTTGGCCCGGCGGAGCGCCAGCAGGCGTGGGAACACGGCGCGCAGGGCGTGGCGGGGATTCGGGCGTTTTGGCCGAAAGGGTTTGAGTGAGCCTGACCCGTTCACTGTGGGAGCCGGCTTGCTGGCGAAAGGGGCAGGTCAGTCACAGATTCATTAGCTGACACACCGCATTCGTCCGATCGCGGCCCGCAGCAAGCCGGCTCCCACAAAGGATCGCGTTCATCCCGGCAAAGGTGTGTCACTCCGGTTTTTTAGCAGGCTGCCACAAAATCTCCGCCACACCCTGGCGCTTCGCGATGATCCGCGCCGCCACAAACAGCAAGTCCGACAACCGATTGATATACGCCAGCCCAACCCCGGACAGTGGCTCAACAGCATTGAGATGCTGACAGCGCCGCTCGGCACTGCGCGCCAGGCTGCGGCAAACGTGGGCCTGGGCGATCAGTGACGAACCGCCGGGCAGAATGAAATTCTTTAGCGGGCCCACTTCTTCGTTCCACTGATCAATGGCGGCTTCCAGCCGTTCGATTTCCGTCGTGTTCAGCGCCTGATACTCAGGCATCGCCAGCTCGCCGCCGAGGTCGAACAAACGGTGCTGACAAGGCGCCAGCACATCGATCACCTCCTGCATCGCCGGTATGGCGTGGGCCACCCCTTCAAGGCCTGCCAGCAGCAAACCCAGCTGGCTGTTCAGCGTGTCGACCTCGCCGATGGCCTCGATGCGTGGATGATCCTTGGGCACCCGCCGACCATCCCCCAGACCGGTTTCGCCCTTGTCGCCGGTGCGCGTGTAAATTTTCGACAAGCGAAATCCCATTGTTCTACTCCCGGTCGTTCTGACCAATGATCTGCGGGGCGGGCACGTTCATCGGGTTGCCCGCCAACGGCAGACGCAACGTGAAACAGGTGCCCTGGCCGAGGGTGGAGTGCACCTCCATCTGGCCTTTGTGGTTGTTGGTGATGATGAAATACGACACCGAAAGCCCAAGCCCTGTGCCCTGGCCGACCTCCTTGGTGGTAAAAAACGGCTCGAAGATACGTTTGCGCACGCTTTCGGGCATGCCGACGCCGTTGTCTTCGACCTGGATTTCGGCCCATGGCGGGTTCAGGCGCGTGCGCAAAATGATGCGTCCGGGCTCGGTTTCGTGGTCCCGCTGGTGAATCGCCTGCGCCGCGTTTTTCAGCAGGTTGAGCAGCACTTGCTCCAGCTCGTTGGCGGTGCCGGGAACCGGGCCGAGTGTCGGGTCGAACTGGCGCAGGATGTTCTGGCCCTTGAAGTCGAAACCGATGGTCAGGTCGAAATCGTTGCTGGCGATTTCCACCGCCTGATCGATCAGTGCGGGCAGGTCGCACGGCGCCATCTGCCGGTTGCTGCGTCGGCTGAAACTGAGCATATGGCTGACGATCTTCGCCGCCCGCGCGCCGGCCTGCTGGATGCCGTCGAGCAACTGCGGCACTTCCCGCGCGGCGAGGTACTGATTCACTGCCGACAGCTCGATGCCTTCCTGCTCGGCCTGCTCCAGATTCTTCGGCAGCTCCGGCGACAGGCGCCGGCGAATGTTCTGTACGTTGTGCATGATCGCGCCGAGGGGGTTGTTGATCTCGTGGGCCATGCCCGCCGCCAGACCGCCCACCGAGAGCATCTTCTCCGACTGCACCATCATGTCTTCCAGCGACAGACGCTGGGTGATGTCATCGATACGGATCACCACGCCACGCCCGGCGCCACCGGTCAGCGGGTAGAAGGTCAGCGCGAAGTGGCGGGTGAGGTCGTCTTTGACCCAGGTGACGCGTTCGATCTTGGTCACTGTGTGGCGTTCGACGGTCTGTTTGATCTGCGGCAGAAACGCCTTCATCGGCGGAAAGGCCAGGAAAATCGGCTGGTTCAGCGCTTCGTCCAGCGGCGTGCCGGAGAGCGCGCCGGCCTCCTGGTTCCACTGGGTGACGTACAGCTGCTCATCAAGGGCAATCAGCGCCGAGGGCATGGAGTCGATGATGCTGTTCAGATAATTCTGAAAACCGGTGAGTTTTTTCTCGATCTTGCTACGGACCTGCACTTCCAGTTCCAGTTTGCGGTTGGTGTGGCGGGTCTCTTCGGCCAGCCCCTGCGCCTGATCGTAGGCGTCTTGAGACTCGTCGCGGGCGCGCTTGAGCTGCTGCTCGCGGGCCTCCATGCGCGACAGCATGGTGTTGAAGGCTTCGGCCAGCGAGCCGATTTCGTCCTGATTGCCGGGGCCTGCGCGCAGGGCGTAGTTCTCTTCACGCGTCACACGACGCGACAGTTCTTCGAGCTGATAAATGGGTTCGGTGATGAAGCGCCGGATCTGCCGGGCCACGCCTGCCCATAGCAGCACGCTGAAAACCAGGATGCCCAGGCTCGCAGTCAGTGTGCCGGTGTAGAATGCCGTCGGCAGTTCGCTACTGGCCCCCAACAGCAAATGACCCGGCGCCTGCCCCTGTTTGGGGACCGGGACGACCTGAGTGTTGCGAAATTCGGTGATGCGCCAGCTTTCCAGATTGCGGTAGTGGTCGGGCAGACGCAGCTTGTCGCCCTGTTGCATCTGCGCCAGGCGATTGCCGTTGCTGTCGTAGACGGCGGCGGCGCGCAAGGGGCCGTAGTTTTTCAGCTCCTTGAGCAGCGCCTGGGCACCATAGGGCGAGGACAGGGCTTGCTCGGACAGCCCGGGGTTGCTGATCAGGCGGCCGATGGTCTGCAGGGCCTGCGGCGCCATGGCTTCCTGGGAAATGTAGTAAGCGGCGCTGATGAAGGTCAGGTTGGCGACCAGCAGAACGGTGGTCAGCAGAACCAGCAGGGCCGCCAACAGCTTCTGGCCGACCGGCAGGTTTTCGAGGCGCTGGCGCAATGGCATGGGGCAGAGTCACTGACAGATAAGAAAGTGGAGGTTAGCGCTGTTCGGGGCGCGAGCAAACCCGCGATGCAAAACCGATGCTGTGGCGCACCGCTTCTGTAGAGTCCAGCAAGCTGTGGCTACTACAGAGCAGGCAGGCCTTTGGATGTCAGATGCCGCACCAGTCGCTCGCGCAGGGCGTTCATCAGAGGAGCCTCAATGCCGTGCTGCACCGCAGCGTCGCACACATACCCCAGCAAATAGCTGATCTCGGTCCTGCGCCGTTGGGCGACATCCTGATACATCGAGGAGTAATTGGCCGCTGTAGCAGTCATCACTCGACTCACTTCTTCGTGCAATCCCGCTGCGGCCTGAGGCTGTCCGCAACCTTGCAGCACCTGAACCAGCTCATCGCACAATGCGGTGACCTCTTCGGCGTGCTCCAGCAACTCGCCGTTACGACATCCCTTCAGCACCGTGAGCGGGTTGATCGCGCAGTTCAGCGCCAGTTTGCGCCACAGACGGTCGAGGATGTCCGCGGTCCATTCACAGGGAATGCCTGCCTGTTTCAACTCTTCGAGCCAGTCGGGGGGCAGGTGCTGCTCGCCGTCACCGAGCCAGTTGAAGCCTTGGCCTGCGAAGACCACGCTGAAATCCTCATCGCGAAACGCGCCTTCGGTGCTGGAGACAAAAATGCAGCGCGCTTGAGGCACTGTTTTCGCTACGGCCTGCTGGCTGCCAAGACCGTTCTGCAACAGAAGAATCTCGGCCCCAGACGTCAGGCGGGGCGCAACGCTGGCGACGGCCTGTTCTGCATCGTAGGCCTTGCAGGCCACCAGCAGGCGCTGGATCGGTTCGGGATCGTCGACAAGCTGTGCGCCAATATCGAATGTCTGACGCTGACCCTGTTCGCTCAAGGTCAGTCCGCCTTGGCGTTCGTAGGCCTGCAGACGCTCGCGATTGCGCAGCAGCAGACGCACCGGCAACCCCGCGCGAGCCAGTCGCGTAGCCCACAGGCTGCCCAGGCTGCCGGCGCCCAGCACGTGCCATATTGTCGGTTTCAAGAGAGGGGGCGCCGCAGGTCAGTGAGCACGCAGAAAGGGTAAAACAAAAACGACATCGCAGGCTCACATGAACAGGGGAAAAGTCTCGTTATAATGAGCGGGCTTTCATACCGTCAAGTCAGGCGTGCTCCATCTACATGTCGAGCCGCGCCGTATCAATTGGAGAATCTACATGCCCTCGTTCGACGTAGTGTCCGAACTGGATAAACACGAAGTCACGAATGCCGTCGACAACGCGATCAAGGAGCTGGACCGCCGCTACGACCTCAAAGGCAAAGGCAGCTTCGAATTCAAGGAAAAGGAGTTGACCGTCAATCTGACCGCCGAAGCCGAATTTCAACTCGAAGCAATGATCGAGATTCTGAAACTGGCCCTGATCAAGCGCAAGATCGACGTGCAGTGTCTGGAAATCAAGGACGCCTATGCCTCCGGCAAGGTGATGAAGCAGGAAGCCACCCTCAAGGAAGGCATCGACAAGGAGCTGGCGAAGAAGATCGTCGCTCACATCAAAGAAGCCAAACTCAAGGTCCAGGCTGCCATTCAGGGCGAGCAGGTGCGTGTGACCGGCAAGAAGCGTGACGATCTGCAGGAGGCCATCGCGGCCCTGCGCGGTCACGAATTCGGCATGCCGCTGCAGTTCAACAACTTCCGCGATTGATTGCCACTCGATTTGCCTCAGCGTCGGGAACCTGATCGGTTTGTGCGCGTCGGAGTGCAGGTCCCTCCCTCTGAAACGCTGGTGCCATCGGGCATTCGGCGTTTCTGTCTTCCGTTTTCGCGACCGCGAGGAGAAATAAATGGATTTGGATTTGAACGGCCAGGTCGATCACCTGGTCAAGGCTTCCCAGGCCTGGATTCCCATGGTCATGCAGTACGGCAGCAAGGTGCTGCTGGCGCTGGTGGTGCTGTTGGTGGGCTGGTGGCTGATCAACAAGCTGACCTCCAAGGTTGGCGCACTGCTGGCGATGCGTCACGTGGATCTGGCCCTGCAGGGCTTTATCAGCAGTCTGGCCAACATCATCCTGAAGATTCTGCTGATCGTCAGCGTCGCCTCGATGATCGGTGTCGAAACCACATCGTTCGTGGCCGCGATCGGTGCGGCCGGCCTGGCCATCGGCCTGGCATTGCAGGGTAGCCTGGCGAACTTCGCGGGTGGGGTGTTGATTCTGCTGTTCCGCCCGTTCCGCATCGGCGACTGGATCGAAGCGCAGGGCGTATCGGGCACTGTGGACAGTATTCAGATCTTCCACACCATTATCCGCACCGGTGATAACAAGACCGTGATCCTGCCCAACGGCAATCTGTCCAACGGCATTATCACCAACACCAACCGCCAGCCGACCCGCAAGATCACCTTTGACGTGGGCATCGACTACGAAGCCGACCTCAAGCAGGCGCTGGCTGTGCTGATGGAAATGGCAGACGATCCGCGCGTGCTGCAGGATCCGGCGCCGCAGGCTGTCGTTGCTGCGTTGGGTGACAGCTCGATCACCGTATCCCTGCGGGTCTGGACCAAGACTGGCGATTTCGGTGAAGTCTCCAATCGTTTCAACGCCGAAATCCGCGACCGTCTGCGTGCCGCCAACATCGACATCCCGTTCCCGCAGCGGGTGATTCGTGTGGTGCAGGATCAGCAGGAAGCCACGACTCAGCGTTAAGCGTGAGTGCTGAATGACAAAAGCCCCGACTCGTGAGAGATCGGGGCTTTTTGTTGCAGTCATCTGACCTACAGGGTTTTCGGTGCTTCGACGGGCTTTTCAGGCTCGGCAGGCTTCTCCTTGCGCAGCTCCTGAGCCCAGTGCAGGGCGATCATGAACAGGGTCGGCACGCCCATCAGTGCGGTGGCCAGGAAGAAGTTGTGGTAGCCCAGTTTTTCGACCATCACCCCTGAATACCCCCCGATCAGACGCGGCAACAGCAGCATGATCGAGCTGAGCAGCGCGTATTGGGTGGCAGAAAACTTGAGATTGGTCAGGCTCGACAGGTAGGCCACGAACGCTGACGTCGCAAGGCCCGAGCTGAAGTTGTCCAGCGAGATCGTGACAATCAGCATCTTCAGGTTCGGGCCCATGTCGGCCAGCATCAGGAACAGCAGGTTGGTCGCCGCCGACGAGACGCCGCCAATGAACAGGATCGGCAGGATGCCGAAGCGCACGATGGCCAGGCCCCCGAACGCCGCGCCCACCAGCGTCATCACCAGACCAAAGATCTTGCTGACGCTGGCGATCTGGTCCTTGGTGAAGCCCTGATCGATGTAGAACACGTTGGCCATGACGCCCATGACCGTATCGGACATGCGATAGGTGGCGATCAGCCCCAACAGCAGAAATGCCTGCCAGCGATAGCGCAGGATGAAATCGTTGATCGGCGTCAGCACCGGCGCCAGGCCGCGTCGGCCCATGGACGACAGGCACGCGGCCGTCAGCAGGGTGTAGAGGATGGCGCGCAGGAACGCGCGGTCTTCCATCAGCAGGCTCTTCCATGTGGCGTCCTGGAACAGCACGCTGGCGAAATCGGTGTTGTACAGCTGGGTGAACATCGCCGGCACCGACACCAGCAGGATGATCAGCACGAACACCGAGGCCAGTTGGTGGGCGAAGCCGTAGCGCGCTGCCGACAGCTGGGTGCGCAGGGCGACGGGAGGCTCGCGCATGATCAGCGTGGTGATCAGCGCGGGCACCATCAGCAGGCCGAACAGCACGTAGGTGCCGGTCCAGGCTGAGTGTTTGTAGGCAAAGCCCGAGGAGCCGAAGCCCTCGGCAAAGTACAGCGCGCCCGCGGTGGCGAGCAGGGCGGCGACGCGATAACCCGCCATATAGCTGGCCGCGAGGGTGGCTTGCTGACTGTCGGAGGCGATTTCCAGGCGATAGGCATCAATGGCGATGTCCTGGGTCGCGGACGAGAACGCCACGACCACCGCGATTGCGATCAGCCAGGACAGATGCTGCTGCGGATCGCAGAAGCCCATGCCGATCAGGCCCAGGGTCACCAGCGTCTGAGAGAGCACCAGCCAGGAGCGTCGCCGGCCCAGTTTGCCGAGCAGCGGCAGGCGCCATTGGTCGAGCAGCGGGGACCACACCCATTTGAAGGCGTAGGCAAGGCCGATCAGGCTCGCGTACCCAATGGTTTCACGGGCGACACCGGCTTCGCGCAACCAGACCGACAGCGTTGAGAACACGAGCATATAAGGCATGCCCGCGGCGAATCCGAGGAGCAGCAGCACAAATGTAGAACGGCTGGCATAAGCGGCGAGCGCGGCGCGCCAGGTTTTGCGGGGCATGGGCTGGAATCTGCCTCAGATTACGTAAACAAAGCGCGCACTCTAACCGTTGTGCTCTGTCGGGCGCCAGCCATGACGCTCCATATCCACACGATTGTTACGGATGGTCACCCCTTCGGCCCGCAATCGCGCCCGTTGCTCCTCTCCGGAAACGGTTCCGGCGGCCAGGCTCAAGCGTCCACCGGCACCCAGAACCCGATGCCAGGGCAGGGTGCTGCCGTCGGGCAACTGGCTCAAGGTGCGACCCACGAAACGTGCCGCCCGTCCTAAACCGGCCAGCTCCGCCAGATGGCCGTAGCTGATGACCTTGCCCTCGGGAATCTGGTGCAGGGTCAGATAAAGCGCCGTGCGCCGGGCCTCTGCGGGTGTCTGTCCGCTCGGGTCGTCTGTCAGGGAGGTGTGTTCGATCAACGTTTCGTTCCTGTTTGAAGGGCCAACGGGAATTTTCGATAAGGAACTTGGCGAAATTCCTACTGTCAGTGATTCCTGTGTCGGCGGTCCACGGATTGCCTCGAAGTTGTCCCGAGGGATAATGCCCGATTTACCGCCAACCAGAGCCCTGTCGTTGCTTATGTTGTC
>CAURWS010000085.1:0-10061 GCA_963528485.1 uncultured Pseudomonas sp.
CGAAACACCATGTTACGTAAATTCAGCTCGAGCAGACGTTCCTTGGCGCGGTCCTGCAGCACCTTGATGCGCTCGACGGAGAACACCCGCTCGACCAGTTGTGCCAGGACCGCCGTCTGATAGCCCGAGCCGGTGCCGATCTCCAGCACCTTGTCCAGCGGTCCCGCCGCCAGCAGCAGCTCGCTCATGCGCGCGACCATGTAGGGCTGGGAAATGGTCTGGTTGTTGCCGATCGGCAAGGCGGTGTCTTCATAGGCACGGTGCGCCAGCGCTTCGTCGACGAACAGGTGGCGCGGGGTCTTGCGGATGACATCGAGCACCTGGGTGCTGGTGATGCCTTCTTCGTACAAGCGCTGGATCAACCGCTCGCGCGTGCGCTGGGAGGTGAATCCCACGCCACGTCGCAACAGATCATCTTGTTCACGCGACATCAGGCCATTCCCTCCAGCCATGCGTTCAGGCTGTTGAAACCGTCCTGATAGGTTCGATCCAGCTGCAACGGTGTAATCGACACGTACCCCTGCATCACGGCGTGGAAATCCGTGCCCGGGCCGCCGTCTTCGGCGTCACCGGCGGCAGCGATCCAGTAGCCGGCCCGCCCGCGCGGGTCGACGACGCGCACCGGCGCCGCCGCACGAGTGCGATGGCCCAGACGGGTCAGCTGGATGCCACGCACGTTTTCCAGTGGCAGGTTCGGAATGTTCACGTTCAATACGGTACGCGGTGGAAGGTCGAGCTGTTCATGGGCTTCGACCAGGAGCCGCGCGTAGTGCGCGGCAGTCGCCAGGTTATCGACCTGACGCGACAGAAATGAAAAGGCAAACGATGGACGCTGCAGAAAGCGCCCTTCGAGCGCGGCGGCCACGGTGCCGGAATACAGCACGTCATCGCCCAGATTGGCGCCCAGGTTGATGCCTGAGACGACCATGTCCGGCTCGTGTTCCAGCAGGCCATGGATGCCCAGGTGCACGCAATCGGTCGGCGTGCCGTTGAGGCTGATGAAGCCGTTGTCCAGCCGATGGGGGTGCAGGGGCCGATCAAGGGTCAGCGAGCTGCTGGCCCCACTCTTGTCTTGATCGGGGGCAATGACCGCGCACTCGGCATAGCCCGCCAGCGCTCCGTGGAGCGCAGCGAGTCCGGGTGCCGAGACCCCATCGTCATTTGAAATCAGAATACGCATGAGCTGTCCGTCTGTCCCGCAGGCGCCAGATCGATAAGTTCACGCACCAATGCGGTGGCGAAGCATCCGGCCGGCAGGACGAATTCCAGTTGCAGAATGTCAGGCTCGGGATAATGCCACGTCAACCGCCCGATGGGCAGTCGCAGGATGCGACGTTCGTGTTCCATCCCCGCCTTTATCAACCAGTTACACAGCGACGCCTCACGCTGGGCGATGCTGTTTTCTAGCTCGGCAGTCGCCCCGGCTGCGGGAGAATCGCCCTCGCCCCATTGCGGGCCTGTGGGGTGCAGATCGAGGATTGCCAGACGCGGATCGCTGCATTCGGCCTCACCTGCCGGAAAGAAGCTGCGGCTGTCGGTGAAGGCCAGTAGATCGCCCACCTGCGCGCGCTGCCAGCTGCCATCGACAACACGCGCGGCCAGCACCTGATTGAACAGGTAGCTGCGCGCCGTGGACAGCAGCCGCGAACGTACATTGCGCTGCTCTGGCAGGGCCTGACGCTCGGCATAGTGACGCGCTTCGCCGACGTTGCCGCCCTCGTAGCCGAAGCGCTGGGCGCCGAAATAATTGGGAATGCCGTGTTGCTTGATCGACTCAAGCCGCGCGTCGAGAGCGGTTTTATCCGCCTGCAATTGGGTCAAACGCAGGGTGAAGCCGTTGGCCGCGTGGGCGCCGCGCTGCAGCTTGCGTTTGTGGCGCTTGCTGTCGAGGATCTTCAGCGTGTCGTTCTCGGCCGCCGACATGTCCGGATCGGCCTTGCCTGGCAATTGAATGCTGAACCACTGCCGCGTGAGCGCCTGACGGTCTTTCAAGCCCGCGTAAGCAACGGTGCGCAGGGGCACGCCAGCGGCCTTGGCCAACCGACGCGCCGCTTCCTCGGTGTTCAGGCCGCGTTTCTCGACCCATAGCCACAAGTGCTCGCCATCGCCGGACAACGGGATGTCCAGCACTTCATCAACCTGAAAGTCCTCAGCGGTGGCTTTGAGCATCGCTGTACCCACTGCATCGCCGTAGGCCCGTGGGCCCAATAATTCGAATTCGGTCATGCGGTGATCAACAGTGCGACGGCGTGAACCGCGATGCCCTCTTCTCGGCCGGTGAAACCCAGCTTTTCGGTGGTGGTGGCCTTGACGTTGACCTGATCGAGCTCGACCTGCAGGTCCTCGGCGATCAGCCCCCGCATGGTGTCAATGTGGGGTGCCATTTTCGGGGCCTGGGCGACGATGGTGGCGTCGACGTTGCCGACCTTCCAGCCCTTGGCCTGCACTTGCTTGAGTACATGGCGCAGCAGAACGCGACTGTCGGCGCCCTTGAACTGTGGATCGGTATCGGGGAAATGCTTGCCGATGTCGCCCAGCGCAGCGGCGCCCAGCAAGGCATCGCTCAACGCGTGCAACAGCACATCGCCATCGGAATGTGCGAGCAAACCGGATGTGTGCGCGATCCGCACCCCGCCCAAGGTAATAAAATCGCCCTCAGCGAAACGGTGCACATCATAGCCGTGGCCAATACGCATAAAAGAAGCCCTGAAAAAGTCAGGGCGTGATTCTACCTGCTTTGTCGGACATTAGGGCGTCCGACTACCTGACACAGTGCATGTCGGACGACACGCTTCACTCTGTAGGCACCGGGTGCACTCAAGACTTGTGGGAGCGATCAGTCGCCCCACAAGGGGCAGCGTTTCAGCCAACCAATGCCACTGCGTGATAGCGCAGGTGATCCTCTATAAAGCTGGCGATGAAGTAATAACTGTGGTCATAACCAGGCTGCATGCGCAGCTCCAGCGGGTGACCGGCTGCCTTGGCCGCCTGCACCAATGCTTCGGGCTTGAGCTGATTGGCGAGGAAGTCGTCGCGATCGCCCTGATCCACCAGCAACGGCAAGCGCTCGGTGGCCTCGACGATCAGCACGCTGGCATCCCACTCACGCCAGCGCGAACGGTCTTCACCCAGATAACGGGAGAACGCCTTCTGCCCCCACGGACAATCCATCGGGTTGGTGATGGGCGAGAACGCCGAAACCGATTTGTAACGCCCGGGATTGCGCAACGCACAGACCAGCGCGCCATGACCGCCCATCGAGTGGCCGCTGATGCTGCGTTTGTCCGACGCCGGGAAGTGCGCTTCGATCAACGCGGGCAGCTCGCTGACCACGTAGTCGTACATGCGGTAGTGGCGCGCCCACGGTTGCTGGGTGGCGTTCAGGTAGAAGCCTGCACCCAGACCGAAATCGTAGGCGTTGTCCGGGTCGCCCGGTACGTCGGCACCGCGAGGGCTGGTGTCCGGCGCGACGATGATGATGCCAAGCTCGGCAGCGATGCGCTGGGCGCCGGCCTTTTGCATGAAGTTTTCATCGGTGCAGGTCAGACCCGACAGCCAGTACACCACCGGCAGCTTGCCGCCCTGTTCTGCCTGAGGAGGCAGATAGACCGCAAACACCATGTCGCAGCCCAGCACGTCGGAGTGATGTTTGTAACGTTTATGCCAGCCGCCGAAGCTTTTCTGGCACGAGATGTTTTCCAGACCCATAGTCGCAAGCTCCCAGCGATCAGCTTCAAGCCGCAAGCTGCAAGAGGTGACCGCGGCGCGCCCTCTTGCAGCTTGCAGCTCGTAGCTAGCCGCTGCTCTTAGAAGTGGATGACGGAGCGAATGCTCTTGCCTTCGTGCATCAGGTCGAACGCTTCGTTGATCTTGTCCAGGCCCATGGTGTGGGTGATGAAGGTGTCCAGCGGGATTTCGCCGGTCTGGGATTTTTCGACATAGCTTGGCAGTTCGGTGCGGCCCTTCACACCGCCGAACGCCGAACCACGCCAGACGCGACCGGGGACCAGCTGGAATGGACGGGTGGCGATTTCCTGACCCGACGGTGCAACGCCGATGATGACCGACTCGCCCCAACCCTTGTGGCAGCACTCCAGCGCCGCACGCATCAGCTGAACGTTGCCGATGCACTCGAAGCTGTAATCCACGCCGCCGTCGGTGAGTTCGACGATCACGTCCTGAATCGGCTTGGTGTGCTCTTTCGGGTTGATGAAGTCGGTTGCACCCAACTCGCGAGCCACGTCGAATTTCGCCGGGTTGATGTCGATGGCGATGATGCGCGAGGCCTTGGCCATTTTTGCGCCGATGATCGCGGCCAGGCCGATGCCGCCCAGCCCGAAGACGGCCACGGTTGCACCTTCTTCAACCTTGGCGGTGTTGAGCACCGCGCCGATACCGGTGGTCACGCCGCAACCGAGCAGGCAGACCTTCTCCAGCGGCGCTTCTTTCGGGATCTTTGCCAGGGAAATTTCCGGCACCACGGTGTACTCGGAAAACGTCGAGCAACCCATGTAGTGGTAGACCGGCTGGCCGTTGTAGCTGAAACGGGTGGTGCCGTCGGGCATCAGGCCCTTGCCCTGGGTCGCGCGGACTTTCTGGCAGAGGTTGGTCTTGCCGGATTTGCAGAATTTGCACTCGCGGCATTCGGCGGTGTACAGCGGAATCACGTGATCGCCGACGGCCAGGGAGGTGACGCCCTCGCCCACCGCCTCAACGATACCGCCGCCTTCGTGACCGAGGATGCACGGGAACACGCCTTCAGAGTCGGCGCCGGACAGGGTGTAGGCATCGGTGTGACAGACGCCGGAGGCGACGGTACGGATCAATACCTCGCCGGTTTTCGGCGCTTCAACGTCCACTTCGACGATTTGCAGGGGCTCGTTGGGCGCGAAGGCAACGGCGGCACGTGACTTGATCATCAATCTTCTCCAGCGGGTGAGGAACGGTCAATACAAGCCAGGAGTGTAAAGCAGTGCCGTTTGATTAATAATCCGGCCGAAAGCAAAACATTAATGCTGTACAGGGATAATCGATGTACACCAATCGCTGGGATGGGCTGGATGAATTCGTCGCGGTGGCCGAGTGCGGGCAGTTCACGGCGGCGGCGGAGCGGATGGGCGTTTCGTCCTCGCACATCAGCCGGCAGATCGCCCGGCTGGAGGAGCGGCTGCAGACCCGTCTGCTCTACCGCAGTACGCGCAAGGTTGCGCTGACCGAGGCAGGCCAGACCTTTCTGCATCATTGCCAACGCCTGCAGGACGGTCGCGAAGAAGCCTTGCGCGCGGTGGTTGATCTGACCAGTGAGCCCAAAGGCCTGCTACGTATGACCTGTGCGGTGGCGTACGGCGAGCGTTTCATCGCACCGCTGGTGACACGCTTCATGGACGAATATCCGCAACTGCGGGTGGACATCGAGCTGACCAACAACACGCTGGACCTGGTGCATGAGGGCATGGATCTGGCGATCCGCCTGGGTCGGCTGCAAGAGTCACGATTGGTCGCCACCCGCCTGGCGCCGCGACGCATGTACCTGTGCGCCTCGCCTTCATATATAGAGCGCTACGGCCGCCCTCATAGCCTGTCGGAATTGAATCGTCACAACTGCCTGATTGGCAGCTCCGACAGCTGGCTGCTGCAACAGAACGGCAAGGAATTTTCCCAGCGCGTCCACGGAAACTGGCGCTGCAACAGTGGGCAAGCGGTGCTGGACGCGACGTTGCAAGGGGTGGGGTTGAGTCAGCTGCCGGATTATTACGTGCTGGAACACCTGAAAAACGGCGCGCTGATTTCATTGCTGGACGCTCATCAGCCGCCGAATACGGCGGTGTGGGCGCTGTATCCGCAGCAGCGGCATTTGTCGCCGAAGGTCAGGAAGCTGGTGGATTATCTGAAGACGGGGCTGGCGCTGCGGCCGGAGTATCGGCAATAGCACGCGGCTCACTGCAGGAGCGGGGGGGGGCGGGGCCGGGGGGGTTTTGTGGAGTATATGGGGGGGGGTCGGCCGCCCCAGCGGGGCCGGCCCCGCGGGCGCGGGGGGGCCCGCTAATTTTTATTATCTTAACCTATGGGGTTCACGGAGCCGACGCCCTGGGGGCCAAGCGCGCGCCTACAGGGGGAGGCACCGTGGCGCCTCAGCGGGAGAAATCACCCCGCCGCTGCCGCAGCCATTCCAGGTCTTCCGGGCGGGTGACCTTGATGTTGTCGGCCCGGCCTTCGATCAGCCGCGGCGACTGCCCGGCCCATTCAATGGCCGAGGCTTCATCGGTGATCGAAACGTTCGACACCAGACTGTCCGCCAACGCCCGATGCAACGCGCCCAGCCTGAACATCTGCGGCGTGTAGGCCTGCCAGATCAGGCTGCGATCGACGGTTTCGGTCACGCGGCCATTGGCATCGGCGCGTTTGAGGGTGTCTTTGGCCGGCACCGCCAGCAGCCCACCGACAGGATCACTGGCCAATTCAGCCAGCAAATTATCCAGATCCGAGCGCGCCAGATTCGGCCGCGCCGCATCGTGCACCAACACCCAGTCATTGTCATCGGCGCCGCTGGCGTGCAGGTGCAGCAACGCATTGAGCACCGAATCAGCCCGCTCCTTGCCGCCTGCAACTCTCTGAATCCGCGAATCCAGAGCGCAGGGCAAGGTGGGCCAGTAAGGGTCGTCCACAGCCAGACTGATCACCAAGCCCTTGAGACGGGGGTGATCGAGAAAGCAAAGCAGGCTGTGTTCAAGAATCGTGAGGCCGCCCAGTTGCAGGTACTGCTTGGGACGGTCTGCCGCCATACGAGCACCGACGCCCGCTGCGGGAATCACTGCCCAGAAGGCAGGAAGGGATTGAGTCATTTACGCCAACGTCACTGTGCCAACTGATAGAGGGTCTCGCCGTCCTTGACCATGCCCAGCTCGTGACGGGCACGTTCTTCAACGGTTTCCAGGCCCTTTTTCAGCTCCAGCACTTCCGCGTCCAGGACCCGGTTGCGCTCAAGCAAGGCATCGTTTTCGGCATGTTGATCGGCGATCTGCTGAGTCAGACTGGCCACCTGCGCGAGGCTGCCATTGCCCACCCATAGGCGGTATTGCAAGCCCGCGAGCAGCAAAAGCAGAACGAGGAACAACCAGTTAGGACTGCGCATTGTGAATATCTGTTACCCGATGGAGAACGACAGCAAAACCGACCATTTCAAATGCCCAAGAGCCCGGTGGTCGCCGGGCTCATGGATCAGAACGTCAGGAAAAACGCCTTTCGGAGAATTCCCCTACAACGCCTGCTGCCTTTTTACCATCTTGTGATCAGCCGCGAAACTCGCCGCGACCACGGTAAACCGCTTTGGCGCCCAATTGCTCTTCGATACGCAGCAACTGGTTGTATTTGGAGATGCGATCGGAACGGCTCAGAGAACCGGTCTTGATCTGACCTGCCGACGTGCCCACGGCCAGATCGGCAATGGTCGAGTCTTCGGTTTCGCCCGAACGGTGCGAGATCACGGCAGTGTAACCAGCGGCCTTGGCCATCTGGATGGCTTCCAGGGTTTCGGTCAGGGTGCCGATCTGGTTGAACTTGATCAGGATCGAGTTACCGATTTTCTTCTCGATGCCTTCTTTCAGGATCTTGGTGTTGGTCACGAACAGGTCGTCGCCCACCAGCTGGATCTTGTCGCCGATCTTGTCGGTCAGGACTTTCCAGCCATCCCAGTCGGACTCGTCCAGACCGTCTTCGATGGAGATGATCGGGTGCTTGCTGACCAGATCAGCCAGGTAGTCGGCGAAACCGGCGGAGTCATACTCGCCTTCTTCGCTCAGGACGTACTTGCCGTTCTTGTAGAACTCGCTCGCGGCGCAGTCCAGGGCCAGGGTGACGTCGGTGCCCAACTTGTAACCTGCGTTTGCAACGGCTTCGGCAATGGCGTCCAGCGCGTCGGCGTTGGAGTTCAAATTCGGTGCAAAACCACCTTCGTCACCTACTGCAGTGTTCAGGCCACGGGCCTTCAGCACGGCTTTGAGGTGGTGGAAAATCTCGGTGCCCCAGCGCAGGCCTTCGGAGAAGGTCTTGGCGCCCACTGGCTGAACCATGAATTCCTGGATGTCGATGTTGTTATCAGCGTGCTCGCCACCGTTGATGATGTTCATCATCGGGACCGGCATCGAGTAGACGCCCGGCGTGCCGTTCAGGTTGGCGATGTGCGCGTACAGCGGCAGATCCTGATCCTGGGCAGCGGCCTTGGCGGCAGCCAGGGATACAGCGAGGATCGCGTTGGCGCCCAGGCTGGCTTTGTTTTCGGTGCCGTCGAGCTTGATCATCGCGTGATCCAGCGCCTTCTGGTCAACCGGGTCCTTGCCCAGCAGCAGGTCGCGGATCGGGCCATTGATGTTGGCCACAGCTTTCAGAACGCCCTTGCCCATGTAACGGCTCTTGTCGCCATCACGCAGCTCAAGTGCTTCACGCGAGCCGGTGGAAGCACCGGACGGCGCGCAGGCACTGCCGATGATGCCGTTGTCGAGGAGCACATCTGCTTCCACGGTGGGATTGCCACGGGAGTCGAGAACTTCACGACCTTTGATGTCGACGATTTTTGCCATTGTTGTTAACACTCCAAGATTGACGAAAACGACGCAGCTGGGAAAAACGACTGGCATCACGGGCACTAGACAGCGGGCAGGCCCGAGATGACAGATTTTCCCGACCCGTTGGTCGGGAAAGAAACGAGCGGCACTGTACCGGAGGCGACAGTGCCGGTGAAGCGGGTTTTAAGCCGTTTCGATCGTCGGGAAAGCCTTGACCAGATCATCGAGCGCCTTGAGCTGGGTCAGGAACGGCTCCAGCTTGTTCAGGCGCAGCGCGCAAGGACCGTCGCATTTGGCGTTATCCGGGTCCGGATGCGCCTCCAGGAACAGACCGGCCAGACCCTGGCTGATGCCGGCCTTGGCCAGATCGGTGACCTGGGCACGACGACCACCGGCAGAATCCGAACGACCGCCCGGCATTTGCAGCGCGTGGGTCACGTCGAAGAACACCGGGTACTCGAACGCCTTCATGATGCCGAAACCGAGCATGTCCACAACGAGGTTGTTGTAGCCGAAGCTCGAGCCGCGCTCGCACAGGATCAACTGATCGTTACCGGCTTCTTCGCACTTGGTCAGGATGTGTTTCATTTCCTGAGGCGCGAGGAACTGGGCTTTCTTGATGTTGATCACGGCGCCGGTCTTCGCCATCGCCACGACCAGATCGGTCTGGCGCGACAGGAAAGCCGGCAGCTGGATGATGTCGCAGACTTCAGCCACGGTAGCGGCCTGGTGCGGCTCGTGCACATCGGTGATCACCGGCACGCCGAAGGTGCTTTTGATCTCTTCGAAAATACGCATGCCCGCTTCCAGGCCCGGACCGCGGTAGGAGGTCACGGAAGAACGGTTGGCTTTGTCGAAGCTTGCCTTGAACACGTAAGGGATACCCAGTTTCTGGGTGACCCGTACGTACTCTTCGCAGACCTGCATGGCCATGTCCCGCGACTCCAGGACATTCATGCCACCGAACAAGACCATTGGCTTGTCGTTGGCAATATCAATGGAGCCCACGCGGATGATTTTTTGTGCCATGTAATGAATTCCCTATCAGGCGTTCTTCTGGTGCTGAGCGAGCGCTGCCTTGACGAAGCCACTGAACAGCGGGTGACCGTCGCGAGGCGTGGAGGTGAACTCAGGGTGGAACTGGCAAGCCACGAACCACGGATGATCCTGGGACTCGACCACTTCAACCAGCGCGCCGTCGCCGGAACGACCGGAAACCTTCAGACCGGCTTCGATCAGTTGCGGCAGCAGCTTGTTGTTCACTTCGTAGCGATGACGATGACGCTCGACGATCACGTCGTTGGCGTAGCAGTCGTGCACCAGGGAGCCCGGCAGCAGCTGGCATTCCTGTGCGCCCAGACGCATAGTGCCGCCCAGATCGGAGGTTTCGGTACGGGTTTCGACCGCGCCGGTGGCGTCTTCCCACTCGGTGATCAGGCCGACCACCGGGTGGGGGCTGGTGCGATCGAATTCGGTGGAGTTGGCGTCTTTCCAGCCCAG
>CAURWS010000086.1:0-9980 GCA_963528485.1 uncultured Pseudomonas sp.
CTACCGGGTGGCACACGTTGGGGGGCGCCGGCTTGCGGGCTTATGCTTTGGGTCCGCGATAAAGTGGTCGACTGACCCGCCCTTTTCGCCCGAAAGCCGGCTCCCACAATGAATGCTGCGGGCCTTCTGAACCCCTGCCCAACGGACTGCCATCCCGCCATCGGCTCAGGTATACTCGCAGGCTTTGTAAAATTCGCCTGCGAGTCCTGTCGACCATGGAAATCAATCCGATCCTGAACACCATCAAGGACCTGTCCGAGCGCTCCCAGTCCATTCGGGGGTATCTTTGACTACGATCACAAACATGATCGTCTGACCGAGGTCAACCGCGAGCTGGAAGACCCCGCTGTCTGGAACAAGCCCGAATACGCACAGGCCCTGGGCCGCGAGCGTTCGACGCTGGCGCAGATCGTCGAAACCCTCGACGAAATGAGCTCCGGCCTGGCCGATGCCAAAGAGCTGCTGGACATGGCCGTCGAAGAAGACGACGAAGGCGCCGTCAATGACGTCGTCGAGCTGCTCGAAGGTCTGGAAGCCTCCCTCGCCCAGCTGGAATTCCGTCGCATGTTCAGCGGCGAGATGGACCCCAACAACGCCTACCTGGACATCCAGGCCGGTTCCGGCGGTACCGAAGCGCAGGACTGGGCCAACATCCTGCTGCGCATGTACCTGCGCTGGGCTGACAAACGCGGCTTCGACGCCACTATCATGGAACTGTCCGAAGGCGAAGTCGCCGGCATCAAGGGTGCCACCGTGCACATCAAGGGCGAGTACGCCTTTGGCTGGCTGCGTACCGAGATCGGTGTACACCGCCTGGTGCGCAAGAGTCCGTTCGACTCGGGCGCCCGTCGCCACACCTCGTTCTCGGCGGTATTCGTGTCCCCCGAGATCGACGACCGCATCGAGATCGACATCAACCCCTCGGACCTGCGTATCGATACCTATCGTTCGTCCGGTGCCGGTGGTCAGCACGTCAACACCACCGACTCGGCAGTGCGTATCACCCACGTGCCGACCAACACCGTGGTCAGCTGCCAGAACGAGCGCTCCCAGCACGCGAACAAGGACACCGCCATGAAAATGCTGCGGGCCAAGTTGTACGAGCTGGAAATGCAAAAGCGCAACGCCGCGTCCCAGGCGCTGGAAGACACCAAGTCGGATATCGGCTGGGGTCACCAGATCCGTTCGTACGTCCTCGATGACTCGCGCATCAAGGACCTGCGTACCGGCGTTGAGCGCAGCGACTGCAACAAGGTGCTCGACGGCGACCTCGACGGTTACCTGGAAGCGAGCCTCAAGCAGGGGCTGTAAACGCGACACCACTGTTGCGGGCACGGCGCACGTCATTGCGCGCCCGGCCCGCGATCCCTTGCCCGTGGCAAGAAGCAACGAACCTGTGATGGAAAATCTAAAGACATGAGCGACCAACAACTCGACCCGCAAGCCCAGCAACAGGAAGAAAACACCCTGATCGCCCTGCGCAAGGAAAAGCTTGCTGCCGAGCGCGCCAAGGGTAACGCCTTCCCGAACGACTTCCGCCGCGAAAACTACTGCAACGACCTGCAGAAACAGTACGCGGACAAGACCAAGGAAGAGCTGGCTGAAGCGGCGATTCCGGTCAAGGTTGCAGGTCGCATCATGCTCAACCGTGGCTCGTTCATGGTGATCCAGGACATGACCGGTCGCATTCAGGTCTACGTCAACCGCAAGACCCTGTCGGAAGAAACCCTGGCCTCGGTGAAAACCTGGGACATGGGCGACATCATCGCTGCAGAAGGCACCCTGGCCCGTTCCGGCAAGGGCGACCTGTACGTCGAGATGACCCGCGTGCGTCTGCTGACCAAGTCCTTGCGTCCACTGCCTGACAAACACCACGGCCTGACCGACACCGAGCAGCGCTACCGCCAGCGTTACGTCGACCTGATCGTCAACGAAGACGTGCGCGAAACCTTCCGCGTGCGCTCGCAAGTCATCGCCCACATCCGCAGCTTCCTGATGAAGCGCGACTTCCTTGAAGTCGAAACGCCGATGCTGCAGACCATTCCCGGCGGCGCCGCAGCCAAGCCGTTCGAAACCCACCACAACGCGCTGGACATGGAAATGTTCCTGCGTATCGCGCCTGAGCTGTACCTCAAGCGTCTGGTGGTTGGCGGCTTCGAGAAGGTCTTCGAGATCAACCGCAACTTCCGTAACGAAGGCGTCTCGACCCGTCACAACCCTGAATTCACCATGTTGGAGTTCTACCAGGCTTACGCCGACTACGAAGACAACATGGACCTGACCGAAGAGCTGTTCCGTGAACTGGCTCAGCTGGTTCTGGGCAGCACCGACGTGCCGTATGGCGACAAGGTGTTCCACTTCGGCGAGCCGTTCGCGCGTCTGTCGGTGTTCGATTCGATCCTCAAGTACAACCCGGATCTGACCGCTGACGACCTGAACGACATCGACAAGGCTCGCGCCATCGCCAAGAAAGCCGGCGCCAAGGTGCTGGGCTTCGAAGGTCTGGGCAAGCTGCAGGTGATGATTTTCGAAGAACTGGTCGAGCACAAGCTGGAGCAGCCGCACTTCATCACCCAGTACCCGTTCGAAGTGTCGCCACTGGCACGTCGCAACGACGAAAATCCGAACGTCACCGACCGTTTCGAGCTGTTCATCGGTGGTCGTGAAATCGCCAACGCCTACTCCGAGCTGAACGACGCGGAAGACCAGGCCGAGCGTTTCATGGCCCAGGTGGCCGACAAGGACGCCGGCGACGACGAAGCCATGCATTACGACGCCGACTTCGTTCGCGCGCTGGAGTACGGCATGCCGCCAACGGCGGGCGAGGGCATCGGTATCGACCGTCTGGTCATGCTGCTGACCAACTCGCCGTCGATCCGCGACGTGATCCTGTTCCCGCACATGCGGCCTCAGGCGTAAGCATCACCCGAAAAGCCGCCCCAGCAAGGGCGGCTTTTTTTTGCCGGTTTCATGGATGTTTGGTTGCCTGTTCTGACGCCTTCGCGGGCCAGCGCGCGCCGACAATGAATTGTGGTCAACTGTAGGAGCGCGCTTGCCCGCGACAGGGGCGGTGCAGCCACCGAAGAATTCCGACGCCCCCGATTTCAAAGACTAAAAGGAAAACCTGTCGTGAATCGTACGATCGCTCAAAAGGGAGCCGCCGGCCTGGCTACCGCCGTCGCGCAGAGTGTTCAGTATCAGGGTCGCAAAGCGAGCCGACAGGGCAGCGAGCAACGCCGCCAGCAGATTCTCGACGCCGCCATGCGTATCCTCATCCGCGATGGCGTGCGCGCCGTGCGCCACCGCGCTGTGGCGGCCGAGGCGCAGGTGCCGCTGTCGGCGACTACTTATTACTTCAAGGACATCGATGACCTGCTCACCGATGCCTTCGCCCAATACGTCGAACGCAGCGCTGCCTACATGGCCAAGCTGTGGACCAACACCGAAGCCCTGCTGCGCGAGATGGTCGCGCGCAACGACGGCAGCGTCGAAGCCCGTGCGCGGCTGGCCGACGAAATCGCCCGCATGACCATGGAGTACGTGCGCCATCAGTTGCAGACCCGCCGCGATCAGTTGATCGCCGAGCATGCGTTTCGTCTTGAAGCGCTGATTAACCCGCGTCTGGCGCCTTTGGTCGCCGCGCATCAGGAGATCCTTTTGCAGGGAAGTGCCCAGTTTCTCGAGGTCATGGGCTCCACCCAACCGCAACTGGATGCTCAAGTGTTGACGGGTGTCATCGGCCGGATGGAATATCAGGGCCTGCTGGACGGGCCAACGCCCGACGCAGACGAGCAAATGCTCGCTATTCTTGTTCGCCAGATGCGTCTGGTGCTGGGCACTGCCAAGCCAGCGGCTGGCTGAGCGTCTTCCATTCAGGTGCGGGTTTCAGGAGAAAGCGATGAAAGTCTGGAGCGTCTTGCTCGCCTTGTCCTTCGCGTTGTTGAGCGGATGCCTGGTGACGTTCAAGGACCCGATCCCGACCCGCGACACTGCGCCGCCAAAACTGCTCGGCACCTGGACCAGCAAGAACGCCTGGGGCGAGCCGCTCGAGCTTGAAATCAGTCGCGCCGGCACCCATCAGTACAAGGCGGTCAGCTACCGCAAGGGCGACCGCAAGAACCGCGACGAATACACCTTCACCGTGTCCCGTCACGGCAGCCGCTGGTATGTTTCGGCGGCGCTGCCTGACAAGTACGGCGCCAATTACGTGATCGCCGGTTTCGACCTGGTGGACAACGAAAACGCCGCCGACGAGCTGGACATCTACGATCTGGACCTGGAGCGCATGCAGCAACTGGTCGAGCAGAAAACATTCGAAGGGGAGCCGATCGAGACCGAAAAGGGCGACGGCGTGCTGATCAGCACGTCCATGGACGAGGTGTTCGCTTACCTGGACGACCCGGCCAATTCCGACGTTTTCCTCAAGGCGGCCCAATATCAGCGCATGACCCCCTAGCGCACGGATTAATCACAGGAGTACCGGGTGGACGAATACCAGCAGACCATTCGCACGCTGTCCGATCGCATCGTGTTCGCCCAGACGCCGATTCGCGTGCTCGACGCGGTGAAGTGGGACGACAGCATTCGCAAGAACTTCCTGGCGGCCAAGGGCAAGCAACTGCCCGAAGTCGATCGCGCCTACTACGAGAGTCGCCCGCTGGGCTTCGACTCCGGCGCGTTGAAGCTTGAATTCCAGAACATCGAACGCGACATCACCCGGCAACTGGGGCAGTTCAACCCGGTCGGGCAGATCATGCGGCGCATGTGCAAGGAATACCGCATGGTCATCCGCATGCTCGAAGCACGGGGCACGCCGGATTTCGGTCTGATTTCCCAGGAGCTGTACGGCGCGGCGTCCGATGCATTTCATGCCGGTGACCCGACCCTGGCCGACCTTGGCCTGATGCTTTCGGACTATCTGAACAACATCGCCGGGCGTGGCGACCTCAAGGACGAGCCGAAAACCCTGAACGCCAAGGACGCCGTGGCGATGCTGCAAAGCCGCCTGAACCGCACCTTTGGCGAGGCGGAAGGAACCATTCGGGTGTTCGAATCCGACGGCATCGTCGCTGACGCAGCCGCCGGTGCCGACTACATCAAGATCCGCAGCGACGCGATGTTCAACGAACGTGACGTGCGTGCGCTCGAGGTGCATGAAGGCCTGGTTCATGTGGGCACGACGCTAAACGGCCAGAACCAGCCGATCTGCACCTTCCTCGCCAAGGGGCCGCCCTCGTCGACCGTGACTCAGGAAGGCTTGGCGATCCTGATGGAAGTGATCGGCTTCGCGTCTTACCCCAGCCGCCTGCGCAAGCTCACCAACCGCACCCGCGCCATTCACATGGCCGAAGAGGGCGCGGATTTCCTTCAGGTGTTCGAGTTCTACCGCGAGCAAGGCTTCGGAATGCCGGAAAGCTATGGCAACGCCAGCCGCGTTTTCCGAGGCTCGGTTCCGAACGGTCTGCCGTTCACCAAGGACCTTTCGTACCTCAAGGGCTTCATCATGGTTTACAACTACATTCAGTTGGCCGTGAGAAAGGGCAAGCTGGAGCAGGTGCCGTTGCTGTTCTGCGGCAAGACCACGCTGGAAGACATGCGCACCTTGCGTCAATTGGTGGATGAAGGTCTGGTGGTGCCGCCCAAATACCTGCCCGACCAGTTCCGCGACATGAACGCGCTGTCGGCGTGGATGTGCTTCTCCAACTTCCTCAATCACCTGAGCCTGGACCGGATCGAGGCGGATTACTCGAATATTCTGTGAGCCGCACCATCACGTTCGCAACGACAAGGACATCACTTGAGGCCTCTTCTTACACTGCTCCTGCTGCTCTGCCTCTCCGGCTGCAGCCAACTGCTGTTCTACCCCGAACGCGACGTGCCGCTCACCCCGGACAAGGCCCACATCGCCTGGCGCGACGTGACCCTTACCGCCGCAGACGGCACGCAGCTCAACGCATGGTTCCTGCCTGCGAAAGAAGGCGTCCCGGTCAAGGGCACGGTGCTGCACCTGCATGGCAACGGCGGCAACATGGCGTGGCACCTGAGCGGCAGTTGGTGGCTTCCCGAGCAGGGTTATCAGGTGCTATTGCTGGACTATCGCGGCTACGGCCATTCTCAGGGCGACCCCAGCCTGCCGGCGGTCTATCAGGACATCGACGCGGCGTTCGACTGGCTGAACAAGGCGCCTGAGGTTCAGGGCAAACCTCTGGTGGTGCTGGGGCAGAGCATCGGTGGCGCGTTGGGAGTGCACTACCTGGCCGAACACCCGCAGCAGCGTTCACGCATCAAGGCGCTGGTGCTCGACGGCACCCCTGCCAGCTATCGCGAAGTGGCGCGTTACACCTTGGGCACGTCCTGGTTGACCTGGGCCTTCAAGCGGCCGCTGTCCTGGGTGATCCCCGACAGCGACAGTGCCATCAACGGCATCGCGCAGCTCAAAGGCACCCCGATGCTGCTGTTCCAGAGCCTGGATGATTCACAGGTGCCGCTGCACAACGGCATCAGCCTGTATCAGGCCGCGCCGCCGCCGCGGGTCCTGCAACTGACCCGCGGGCCTCACGTCCAGACCTTTGGCGATCCGACCTGGCGTGAAGTCATGGTGCGTTATCTGGACGACCCGCTGCATTTCAACGGCCTGCGGCGTCTGGCGGAAGTACCGAATTACCCCGATCCTGATGCGAGCAAGAAGACCTCCTCTGCGTCATCGGAAACCCCACCCGCAGCGCATGAGAAAGAGCCCCCGCAATGACTGAAGAGCGTAACGTCATCCCCCAGATCCTGACCGGCATTGCCTGCATTTTTGGCACCGTGGGGGTGTTGTGGTACTACGGCTACCTGCATTTCGCCAAGCCCGAAGACGCGCTGCAATTGAGCCAGTTCACCATGCTCAAGACCGTGCCGGGCGAAGATTACAAGGTCGCCCTGGAACCGGCGCCGCAAGTCGCGCAATGCGTTGAAGGGGTGATGGTGCTGTTCGACACGGAACAGAAAGGTCTGACAGGGGTGCTGGTCAACGACCGCAAACAGGCCGTGCGCTGCATGGGCCAACAGACCCCTCAGCAGGTGCAGTGATTCAAATGGAAAAGCCCCGTCAGGCGTAGCGCCTGGCGGGGCTTTCATTTGTCGCTACAACCGGTTTACTGCATCGAAGAACGCGGTGCGACGGGCTGGTTGTCGTTGGAAATGGTCACTTCCACACGACGGTTCATGGCGCGGCCCGAGGCGCTGGCGTTATCCGCGACCGGGTATTCCTTGCCATAACCCTGGGAAACGACGCGGTCCATGCCTACGCCCATTTTCACCAGCGCCATACGCACGGAGTTGGCGCGACGCTCGGACAGCGACTGGTTGTAGCTGTCGGAGCCGGTGCTGTCGGTGTAACCCTCGACAATCACCTTGCGATCCGGGTTTTCCTGAAGGAACTGGGCCAGCTTGTTGACGTTGACCAGACCGGCCGACTTCAGCTCCGATTTGTTCAGGTCGAACAGCACGTCACCGAAGGTCACCAGCGTACCGCGTTCGGTCTGCTTGGCGTTCAGGCTGTTCTGCAGGGCCTTGATCTGCGCATCGCGAGCATCCAGACGCGCCTGGGCACGTTGGGCCGAGGCGTTCTTCAGATCGTTTTCAGCGGTCTTCAGGTTGATGGTCTGCTTGGCCAGTTCGACGCGCTGGTTGGTCAGGTAAGCCAGTTGATCGACTTTTTTCTGATCGTCATTGTTGCGGTACGCAGCGTCCGCCTTGTCCAGCCACTCACTTGCGTCCTTGGTTTCAAGGGCAGCCAGTTCGGTGGCTTTAGGGTTGCTTTGCAGCGCGGAATAGTTGGTGCGGGCCTGTTCCAGGTTGACGTTAGGCTGATGGGAGCAGGCGGCCAGACCAACGCTCAGGGCCAGCAGGGCAGGGATAAGTACTTGTTTACGCATAATATTTTCGTCCTTTAAATCCATTGGCGGTGCAGCAGATACGAAGGGTTATTGGCTGACCGGCTGAACCTGGCGCAGGCCTTCTTCACGCAGCTCGTTGACGCCCTGACGCGCGTCCTGCACCGCTTTCTGTGCCTTGGCGGCTTGGGCTTTACGCTCGGCTACACGAGCGTCCCATTCGGCCTGCTCAGCGTATTTGCGCGCTTCGTCGTATTTCTTTTCCTGCATGGCCAGTTCGGCTTGCTTGAACTTGTCCTGGGCCGACTTCATCTCTACGGCGGCGTATTCGGTACCACCGGCGCTGACCGCCGCGTTCACGGCCGATTGCGTCACCGCGTATTGCTCGCTCGGCGGCTTGCCCGCGCAACCGGCGAGCAGCAGGCTGGTGCCCAGTGCCAGCGCGGCCAGTTTCAGCCCGCGCAGGCCTTTGGACGGGGTTTTGGCAGTGCTGATGTTCATGGTGGTCAACTCCATTTCGTAGCTCCTGAGAACGAGGGGGTCCATTTCAGTCGTGGGCCTGGCGAGGGTGACGACGAGCGCAAAACCCGCTGCCATTGGTCGGCTTTTTTCTGTAATGGCTAACTGCTCGGACCCGCGCGATTTTTGAATAGTTCAGACGATTTGCTTCTCAAGAACGGTGGTTTTGCTTCGAGTGGTAAAGATGACGCTTGAAAATTGACAAGAAAAATCCCGTGTCACCCCCGACTTTTCGGACTGGCACGGGATTTTTTAGAGTCGGAAAACGACGTCGCGATCAGTGTTGCTGGCTGTCTTTCTGGTCAGAAAGATCCTGCAGAAAGCGACGCGACAACGCGAGGAAACGCGGCGTCGGGCCGACGTCTTCCTATGTTGGTGCTATGATAGAGAAAAATCGGCACACGGAAGACTTCCACGATGACCACCACTCAAACCCTTCCAGCGGTTGACGTTCAGCCTGCTCAATCTGATGCACCAAAGCGGCTAGCTTACTCCTACGTTCGCTACTCGTCTGAGCAACAGATGACTAAAAAGAACGGTGAGGTTGGTGACTCGGTTCGTCGTCAAATGGAGAACCAACGCAAAGCCGTAGAGACGTACAACCTGCATGTGGTTGACGTTTTTGAAGACCTTGGCAAGTCGGCCTTCCGGGGCAAACACCGGCTGAAAGGTGCCTTGTCGTTGTTCCTTGCTAGTCTGGATCAGGGGAAAATTCCGTCTGGTGCCTATCTGCTCATTGAGTCATTTGACCGGCTGAGCCGTGAGCGTATGACCGATGGTTTGACCGTCGTTTTGACCATTCTCCGCAAGGGTATCAAGATCATCACAACTGATGATTTGAAGCTCTATGACCTGTCTATCAAGGGTAAAGACCTTGAACAGACCATCATGATTACGGTTCTGCTGGAACGTGCGAACAACGAAAGCACAACCAAATCTGATAGGCAAAAAGCCAAGTGGGAAGGTCGCCGGGAACGAATTATCAAGGGTGAGAAGAAATTCTTGAACAAGAACGTTCCTTGGTGGATAGCTCTTGATGAATCGACCGGGGCATATTCGCTGATACCTGAGCGTGTGGCTGAGCTGAAAACCATCTATGAGCTGATGGTCAAAAACCTTGGCTTGCGTGCTGCTGCTGCCTACATCAATGAGAACAACCCTTTGAAGGTAGGTTTCGGCAAGAATCCTGACAGCTATGGTTGGACGGCTCGCGGTATCAAAAGGATGATTGAAACGCCCAGTCTCTACGGTAGCTTAGAGCTGTGTGAATACATCTATGAGAACGGCAAAGCCACACCAGACCGAAAAACCATCAAGGTGATGGACAATTTCTATCCAGCCGCATTTACAAGACATGAAGTCGATGTGCTGAAAGCCAAGATTTCAAGCCGTATGACCAGTAAAGAACGGCCAACGAAACGTGACCTTCAATACTATAATATCTATCATGGTTTGATTAAATGTGCCTTCTGTGGTGGGAATGTTCGTTTCTCGCAGAAGCAAAAGTATTCTTACCTTGTTTGCCGAAATTCAGAAATCAAGCTGTGTAAGCACCCTAAAACTCTCAGTATGCAATATGAGCGG